>DAOWAS010000100.1 GCA_030634465.1 Alphaproteobacteria bacterium
GAAAACCCCTTGCAGAAGAACAACAACCGGTTACAGTGTCCAGCCGGTATGATGACCACAAAAATACAAATGGTGGTATTCCCGGCATTAACAATATTGAGCTGATATCCGACCGACCGCTAGAAACAAACCTAGATGAAATTAGACAAATTCGCAAAGAATGGCCTGACAGGGTTATCATTGGTTCTATGATGGCACCTGTGGACGAGCAAGCATGGAAACAGCTTGCCGTTAAAATTGCCGCAAGCGGTGTGCATGGAATTGAGCTGAACTTAGGTTGCCCCCACGGCATGTGCGAACGGGGCATGGGTTCTGCCATTGGGCAAGTACCTGAAATGGTTGAAAACACCACACGTTGGGTGCGCGAAGTTGTGGACATTCCAGTTTTTACCAAGCTAACCCCAAATATTACCGATATTCTTTTGCCGGCTGAGGCGGGCAAAGCAGGCGGAGCGCACGCGCTGTCACTCATCAACACCGTGAACTCAATAACCTCGGTTGATCTGGATTTAATGGCACCAACCCCCACGGTTGATGGCAAAGGTTCACATGGTGGTTATTGCGGCGAGGCTGTTAAACCAATTGCCCTGAACATGGTGGCTGAAATATTGCGCAATCCTGAAACTGCCGACATGGAAATATCAGCCATTGGCGGCATTACCACATGGCGCGATGCCGCCGAGTTTATCGCCCTTGGTGCTAGCGCATTACAAGTTTGCACCTCGGCAATGATCTATGGCTTCCGCATTATTGACGACATGTGTTCGGGTCTGTCAGATTTTATGGATGCTAAGGGTTATAAAACCATCGCTGACTTTAAAGGAAAGGCCATAGCCAACACGGTCAATTGGAACGACCTAAACATGAACTTCGACACCAAGGCGTTTATTAATGACGAGCTGTGCATTGAGTGTGGTCGTTGCCACATTGCCTGCGAAGACACCGCCCACCAAGCCATAACCATTGAAACAAGTGAAAATGGCGATAGAAAATTCACTGTGGTTGATGAAGAATGTGTAGGCTGTAACCTGTGTTCACACATTTGCCCTGTGCCAAACTGTATTGAAATGCAACCACAAGAAAACGGCCTGCCCTATGTGACATGGCCCGACCACCCAAAGAACATGTCCTAGGAAAAGTAAAAAGGAATAAAAATGAGCAATACAACACCAAACGATCTGAGTTCATACTGGATGCCCTTTACCGCCAACAGGCAGTTTAAGGAAAACCCACGTATGCTAGTTGCGGCTGATGGCATGTATTACACCAGCCATGATGGCAGGCAAATTTTAGATGGCACAGCAGGCTTATGGTGTTGTAACGCAGGGCACAAACGCCCAAAAATTATTAAAGCCGTTAGCGACCAGATGGAAACCATGGACTATGCCCCTGCTTTTCAAATGGGGCATCCGGCACAGTTTGAACTTGCCAGTCGCTTAACCTCAATTATGCCCGGTGACCTCAACCATGTTTTTTATACTAACTCTGGGTCAGAGGCTGTTGAAACAGCGTTGAAAATTGCCCTTGCCTACCACCGTGCTAATGGCGAAGGCCACCGCACACGGCTAATTGGGCGGGAAAAGGGCTACCACGGGGTAAACTTTGGCGGCATGTCAGTGGGCGGAATGCCAGCAAACCGCAAAATGTTTGGCAACATGTTATCTGGTGTTGACCATATGCGTCACACCCACGACCTAAGCAAAAACGCCTTCACCCGCGGGCAACCAGAACACGGTGCCGAACTGGCAGACGACTTGGAGCGTTTGTGCCAGTTGCACGACCCATCAACCATTGCCGCGGTTATTGTTGAACCATTGGCAGGGTCTGCGGGGGTTATTTTACCGCCAAAGGGTTACTTAGAACGCTTGCGTAAAATTTGCGACCAGCACGGCATTTTGCTTATTTTTGATGAGGTAATTACAGGCTTTGGCCGCCTAGGAACACCCTTTGCTGTGGATTGTTTCGGGGTACAACCAGACATGGTTACAGCAGCCAAAGGCCTGACCAATGGTACCATTCCAATGGGCGCGGTTTTTGCCAGTGATAAAATTCATGATGTGTTTATGAACGGGCCTGAGGGCATGATCGAGTTTTTCCACGGCTATACATATTCTGGCAACCCTGTTGCCTGTGCCGCCGCCCTAGCCACGCTTGATACTTACGACGACGATGGCTTGTTAGAGCGCACCGACGACATGGCGCAATATTGGGAAGATGCTATTCATTCGTTAAAAGGTACACGCAATGTAATTGACCTGCGCAACCTTGGCATTATTGGCGCGGTTGAGTTAGAGCCAATTGCCGGTGCGCCAACAAAACGTGCATTTTCAGCATTTTTAAAAGCATATGAAGAGGGATTATTGGTACGTACCACTGGCGATATTATCGCCCTGTCGCCACCACTAATTATTGAAAAAAGCCATGTGGACAAGCTAATTGAAATTTTATCCAAAGTATTAAAAGAAATAGATTAGGGAGAATTGTAATGTCAAAATTAAGAGGTGGCCTTATTCAAATGGCCTTAAAGGCTGATACATCTGAAAGTCCAGAAACCATTCGCAAAGCCATGATTGAAGCGCACATTCCCCTTATTGAAGAAGCGGGTGAAAAAGGTGTGCAGGTTTTATGCTTTCAAGAAGTGTTTACCCAACCATATTTCTGCCCATCGCAAGATGCCAAATGGTATGATGCCGCTGAGAGCATTCCCCACGGCCCCACCACCACATTAATGCAGGAATATGCCAAAAAATACAAAATGGTTATTGTGGTGCCGATCTATGAAAAAGACGATGTAACAGGCATCTATTATAACACCGCCGCGGTTATTGATGCTGATGGTAGTTATTTGGGCAAATACCGCAAAACCCACATTCCGCAAGTTGCTGGTTTTTGGGAAAAGTTTTTCTTCAAACCCGGTGCCTCAAACTGGCCTGTGTTTGAAACCCAATATTGCAAACTTGGTGTTTATATTTGTTATGACCGTCACTTCCCCGAAGGGTGGCGCGCACTGGCACTAAATGGTGCCGAATATATTGTTAACCCATCAGCCACTGTGGCGGGCTTATCTGAATATTTATGGAAATTAGAACAGCCCGCATCAGCCGCCGCAAATGGTTGTTACATTGGTGCCATTAACCGTGTGGGTACAGAAGCACCGTGGAACATTGGCGAGTTTTACGGTCAAAGCTATTTTGTAAACCCACGTGGGCAAATTGAGGCTGAGGCAAGCCGTGACAAAGACGAGCTTCTAATCCATGATATGGATATGGACCTGATTAAAGAGGTTCGTAACACTTGGCAGTTTTTCCGTGACAGACGACCAAGCACTTACGGCCCACTAGTTAAAGGGGAATAGGCTAAACACATAAGGGGGACAATGTGTCATCAAGTTTAAACGAAGGTAAAGACGCTAGCTTATGGAACGCTGACCTAGCACCTGCAACTGACGCACAGCGCACTTGGGACTGGAAGTCATACGCCGCCCTGTGGGTGGCAATGGTTGTGTGTGTGCCAACCTATATGTTGGCAGGTGGCTTGGTTGCTGAGGGCATGAACTGGTGGCAAGCAACGCTAACCATCTTGCTTGGTAACATGATCGTTTTAGTTCCCATGATTTTAATTGGTCATGCAGGGGCAAAACATGGTGTGCCCTTCCCCGTATTATTACGCTCATCATTTGGCACTAAAGGGGCAAAAATTCCCGCCCTCGCCCGTGGTTTGGTGGCTTGCGGCTGGTTTGGCATAAACACATGGGTGGGTGGCTCGGCCATTTATGTAATTCTCAACTCATTATCAGATCAAGCTTTTGTTGGCTCACCCATACCGTTCCTTGGAATTGACCTTGCCCAAACCCTTAGTTTTTTAGCATTTTGGTCACTGCATCTTTATTTTATTAAAGCGGGCACTGAAAGCATTCGTTGGTTAGAAACCTTAGCCGCACCTTTTCTTATTTTTATGGGACTACTGCTTTTAGGTTGGGCATATGTAACCGCAGGTGGCTTTGATGTTATGCTATCAACCCCGTCGGCATTTGTTGAGGGCGGCGCTAAAGAAGGGCAGTTCTTAGGTGTGTTCATAGCTGGCCTTACCGCCATGGTGGGTTTTTGGGCAACAATGGCGCTAAACATTCCAGACTTTACTAGATTCGCCAAAAGCCAAAAAGACCAGATGATAGGTCAGGCAATTGGCCTGCCATTACCAATGGCACTATTTGCATTTATTGGCGTGGCGGTAACATCAGCCACGGTTACAATTTTTGGTGAAGCTATTTGGGACCCTGTTCAGCTAGCAGGGCGCATGGGCGGCATGGGTGTGGTTGTGGCACTGGCGGCGTTAATTGTTGCCACCCTAACCACCAACATGGCGGCTAACGTAGTTGCCCCTGCATATGGTTTTTCAAACCTTAGCCCATCAAAAATATCGTTCACCATGGGTGGCTACATAACAGCTGGTATCGGCATTGCCATTTTCCCATGGAAATTATTGGAAACCGCAGGTGGTTACCTGTTCACATGGCTAGTTGGCTATTCAGCATTGCTGGGGCCAATAGCGGGTATTTTACTGGTAGATTATTTTCTCATTAGAAAAACCGAACTGTCCATAACCGACCTGTTTAAAGAAAATGGCATTTATGGTCAGGGTAATGCGTGGAACAAAGCTGGTCTAACCGCGTTTGTGGTTGGGATTTTGCCCAACCTGCCGGGCTTTTTACATGCCGCAGGCATAGTGGAGCATGTAGCACCAATTTTTGATACTATTTACAGCTTTGCTTGGTTTGTGGGGCTGTTTATAGCAGGTGTAATTTATTACCTAATGGCCAAAAAAAAATAAAAGCATAATAAAAACTAAAGGAATAAAAAATGTCGCTTATTATTCGTGGTGGAACAATTGTAAACGCCCATGGCAGTGCCAAAGGCGATGTGCTGTGCGATGGCGGTAAAATTATTGCCATAGGTGTTGATATTGACGCCCCAATCGACGCTGAGGTTATAGACGCTAGTGGGCAATATGTTATGCCCGGCGGCATTGACCCCCACACCCACATGCAGTTGCCATTTATGGGCACTGTGGCAAGTGAAGATTTTTTCACAGGCACAGCCGCCGCCATGGCGGGTGGCACCACCAGCATAATTGACTTTGTTATTCCCGACCCCGAACAACCATTGATGGAGGCATATAACACATGGCGTGGTTGGGCGGAAAAAGCATCAGCCGACTATGCCTTCCACGTTGCGGTCACATGGTGGGACGACAGCGTGCATAAAGACATGGGAACACTGGTGCACGACGAAGGTGTAACCAGTTTCAAACACTTTATGGCATATAAAAACGCCATAATGGCTGAAGACGAAGTGCTGTATAACAGCTTTACTAGAGCGCTTGAGCTTGGCGCTATTCCTACGGTACATGCCGAAAATGGCGAAATGGTTTTTCAACTGCAACAAAAACTGTTGGCTGAGGGTAAAACAGGGCCTGAGGCGCACCCACTGTCGCGCCCACCTGCGGCTGAGGGTGAAGCCGCCAACCGTGCCATTCGCATGGCTGAGGTTATTGGTTCGCCGTTATATATTGTGCATGTATCCACCTTAGACGCCCTAAACGAAATTATTAGAGCTAAAGGTGAAGGCCAGCAAGTTTACGGCGAAGTGCTAGCAGGACATTTGATGATTGATGACAGTGTTTATAAGCACCCTGACTTTGAAACCGCCGCGGCACACGTTATGTCGCCACCATTTAGGGCAAAAGAACACCAAGTAGCACTGTGGAAGGGGCTTCAGTCAGGCGCACTACAAACCACCGCTACCGACCATTGTTGTTTTTGTGCTGACCAAAAGGCAGCGGGTAAAGATAACTTCACCCTTATTCCAAATGGTACTGGCGGGGTTGAAGACCGCATGGCGGTGCTGTGGACACATGGTGTTGGCACAGGCCGACTGACGAATGAGGAGTTTGTTGCTTGTACATCAACCAATGCCGCACGCATATTTAACCTGCACCCTCACAAAGGCGTTATTGCAGAAGGGGCTGATGCTGACATTGTGGTGTGGGACCCTGAGGCCACACGCACCATTTCAGTTAAAACCCACCACCAAAAAGTTGACTTTAACATTTTTGAAGGCATGGAGGTTAAGGGCAACCCATCGCACACCATTAGCCGTGGCAAGCTGACATATATACAAGGCGAACTGAGGGCAGAAAAGGGTGCGGGGCGTTACCAAAAGCGCAAACCCTTTAGCCCGCTAACCCGAAAATAATGATATTAAACTGACTGCAACCAGCTTGGTGGTGTTAAACCTTTAGACAATAAAAACTCTGGGTTAAACAAGCGGCTTTGGTATCTGAACCCGCTATCACACAGCATGGTAACAATGGTTTTGCCTGGGCCTAGCTTTTCAGCCAAGCGTACCGCACCTGCTATATTAATGCCCGATGACAATCCTAAACTTAAACCCTCATCCTTTATCAGCGAATAAATAACATCCAAACCTGCGGCATCGTCTATCATAAACTGGTCGTCCACGGGCGCATCTTCCAAATTTGCTGTTATGCGCCCTTGGCCAATGCCTTCAGCTATTGAGTTGCCTTCTGACTTCAATTCGCCGTGGGCATAATAATGATAAAGCGACGCGCCACAAGGATCAGCCAAGGCAACGGTTATGTTTTTGTTTTTTGCTTTCAAGCCAATGCCTGTTCCTGCCAAGGTGCCGCCAGACCCCACGGTGGACACAAATGCATCAACAGTGCCATCGGTTTGCTGCCAAATTTCTTCTGCGGTGGTGTGTATGTGGGCATCACGGTTAGCCACATTGTCAAACTGGTTGGCCCAAACAGCGCCACCTTCTTCTGTGGTGTTTAGCTCTTCCGCCAGCCGTTTTGAAATTTTGGTAAAATGCTCATCGCTTTTAAATGGGGCTGGTGGCACTAATTGTAACTTAGCCCCTAAGGACAAAATAGCCTGCTTTTTTTCTTCGGACTGGGTGTTGGGCATAACAATGTGGGTTCTAAACCCAAGGGCATTAGCAACCACTGCTAGGCCAATGCCTGTGTTGCCTGCTGTACCCTCAACCACAACACCGTTTTTACCCAACTGTCCTTTTGCCACAGCGTCTTTAATTATATAAAGCGCGGCACGGTCTTTAACCGAACCACCGGGGTTCATAAACTCTGCCTTGCCTAAAATGGTACAGCCAGTTTGCTCAGATGCTTTTTTCAACTTTACTAAAGGTGTGTTGCCAATAAGCTGGAGGGTATCAGGGTACATTTTATTTCCTTACGGTTTTCAATAAGTCTATATGGGTATAATTTTAAAAATTCAAACCATCATTCGCGAATTCTCACTAAAAGTTGAAGAAAGACAAAACAGGCCAAAAATGGCAATTGGGGAAAAGCCTGTGGATAAAACACCCCTTCCTGTGGATAACTTGTGGACAATTATCCTTATATTTCAATAGCTTAGAAAGCAAATTTCCGATTCGTTTCAAAAAACGGCAAAGCAATAATATTACCCATATCAAAAACATTAAGAAATATAATAACTTAGCAGGGGGGCTAGACAGACACATTCAGAAACGTACTCTTAGGTTGTCGCAGCGGTTTGAAGGACTAGCACAGTTCAAACGGAAAGCGGAGGTCCTGTCTAAGAACGACCACCACGATGCGAATACTAGCTTCATCAAAGCAAACCTTCGGGTGAGTGGCGAGATAGTTAGGGTGAAGGAAAGGACAACTCTTCGGAGTTGAAATGACCGGAACCAGGTGAGGGAAAGGCCAGCTCTTCGGAGCGAACTGGAACCGAGCCAACGGTGAAACCAAGGGCGAGTTCTTCGGAACAAACCTGAGGCGGAACCAGGTGAGGGAAAGGCCAGCTCTTCGGAGCGAACTGGAACCAAACCAGCGGTGAAAACAAGGGCGAGTTCTTCGGAACAAACCTGAGGCGGAACCAGGTGAGGGAAAGGCCAGCTCTTCGGAGCGAACTGGAACCAAACCAGC
>DAOWAS010000083.1 GCA_030634465.1 Alphaproteobacteria bacterium
TCGCGCATGGAACCACCAGGTTGGATAACTGCGGTGGCACCAGCTTCAGCGGCGGATAGCAAGCCATCAGCAAATGGGAAAAATGCGTCAGATGCCACTACAGACCCCTCGGTAAACGAAACCTTTTCACCGGCAATTTCTGCGGCTTCCCCGCCGCGAACTGCGGCAATGCGCGAACTGTCACGGCGGTTCATTTGTCCAGCACCAACGCCGACCGTCATGCCATCACGCACATAAACAATGGCGTTTGACTTAACATGCTTGGCAACCAAAAATGCAAAAAGCATGTCTTCCATTTCTTGGTCTGTTGGCTGGCGCTTGGTCACAACTTTCAACTCGCTTTCAACAACCTTGCCCGCATCGCTGTCTTGTACCAAATAGCCACCTGCAATGGACTTAACCGAACGCCCACCTTTTGGGCTACCTGCCATGCCACCAGTTTCCAGCACCCGAACATTTTTCTTTGCCGCTAGCACTGCTTTTGCTTCGTCTGAAATGCTTGGGGCGATAACTACCTCGGTAAATACTTTAACAATCTCGATAGCTGTTTCTTCATCCAAATGCTGATTGGTGGCAACAATGCCGCCAAATGCACTAACAGGGTCGCAAGCTAAGGCCTTTTTATATGCGGCAAGCAAACTGTCTGCTTTTGCCACACCGCATGGGTTGGCGTGTTTTATTATGGCAACAACGGCAATGTTGTCATCAAATTCTGAAACTAGCTCAAAGGCGGCATCGGTATCGTTCAGGTTATTGTAGCTTAATTCTTTACCCTGAATTTGCGTGGCGCTAGCAACGCCTTTTCTGTTGTCGCCGCGGGTTTTATAAAACGCTGCATTTTGGTGCGGGTTTTCGCCGTAACGCAAAACCTGTTGTTTTTGCGCGCTGATTAAAAGCGTGTCTGGTTGGCTGTTGCCCAACTGGTTTTGGAACCAGTTTGAAATTGCAGTGTCGTAGCTACCAGTTCTGGTATAGGCCTTGGCGGCTAGTTTTTTTCTGGTATCCAAACTTGTTGCACCGCCATTGTTTTCCATATCGGCAATAACGTCGGCATAATCAGCAGGCTCAACAACCACGGTAACAAAGGCATGGTTTTTCGCGGCTGATCTGATCATGGCAGGGCCACCAATATCAATATTTTCAATAACTGTGTCACTGTCAGCACCGCCCTCAACGGTTTCTTCAAACGGATACAGGTTGATAGCAACCAAATCGATGGGGGTAATGTCGTGTTCGTTCATTGCGGCAACATGGCTATCTTTGTCGCGCAGGGCCAAAATGCCACCATGAATTTTTGGGTGCAGGGTTTTAACCCGTCCGTCCATCATTTCAGGAAAACCAGTGTGTGATGATACTTCTTTAACTGGAATGCCAGCATCGCTTAATGCTTTGGCAGAACCCCCCGTGGACAAAATTTCTACACCAAATTTATGAAGTGCTTGGCCTAGCTCTATTAAACCAGTTTTATCTGAAACCGAAAGTAAAGCGCGGCGTATGGGTGTTTTGTTGGTCATGGGGTGTCCTTTTAATTTTAACTGATAGGTTTGATCTATTCTTGGTTGGGGTGTTATCGGATGCCCCGGGTAAGCGCAAGTTTTTTATTCCCTCTGGTCCAGTCGTTTTAGCGTCCATTTAATTTGCAATGTCTGGTCTGTGCCTATTTTACCCTCAATTACTATTTGGTTGTTTTTCTTAATATCGTCAGGCTTGGCACAATAAATGCCATCTTCAATTCGCATATGCCCACCCTTGGCTTGGAAAAGCCAACCATGACCGTGGGGCAGGCGCAATATAATGGCATTACCAACTTGGTTTGGTGAAAGCGAAACCGAGGGATGAATATGAAAACGAAGCTTTATTGGCAAGGGGTCTTTGGCGGTAAATAGTTTTGCCAAACCCGACACCTCTCTTTTTATAGTATCTTCACCACGTAGGTCAGAACCATCAGCGTTTAGATACAGCCGCCTTGTGTGGCGGGTTTTCAGCTTTTTCATATAGCCATCGTGGGTGGCATCTAACCAAATTCCATCATCGTTTTCGTTGCGTTCAAACATGGTTTCAAAATGTTTCGCAGGTATGGGGTTGTTGCCATATATGGTAGATGAGTTTTCTTCGCCAGTGCTTAGGCCCCCAATGCTTAAGGTAGAGTGCGAGCTTGTTCTGCGGGCTAAAATCTGTGTTTTGCCGCCATCAGTTCCACGCTCGAACCCGTGGTGGGTTCCGCCCATGCCGACAATTAGCCTGTCTTTGCCATCGCTAAACTCCATTGCTAATGCGCTGGCTGGAGAGTTGCATGACAAGCGGGGTTCGGGCGGGGTTCCAACATCTAGCAAAACCTGCGTGCGACCACGCTTCATGCGTTGATATCCCGAAAATGGCAGGTTGTTGCTTGCTTTACCCTTGGCATCAGAAAGCAAAATGGCTTGTTTCAGGTCGTCATTATCATTTGAAAATGCCCCACCAAAGTGGGCAAAACCACCATCACCGTGGGAAAGTGCGCGCAAAAATGGCACAAGCTTGTCACAGGTAAATTGCACCCATGTTGGGGTGTCACGGTTTTGGCTATCTAGCGCGGTTTTAAGAATTATCAGGTGTTTTAACACCGCCATGCCGTCGCGCGGGTTGCGGCTAGCAACACCACCGTCAGGCAAAATAAACTTATCTAAGGTTTTTTCCAAAACCCCTAAACCCTTTTTATAACGGTCTTCGCCGCCAGGAATTAACAAACCACTTATGGCTAAGCCAATGCTTGCCTTAATGCGTGGTATGCCAAATGGCGCTGTAGAAACCACATAGCTTAGGTGGCGGGCTTGTTGTAACAGGCAGTTTATTACCAAGCTTCTATAAACCAGGTCACTGTTGGATAAAATTAACGGGGCGTGGAATGTCCAAGATATTATGCGCTCGCCTATTAGCTCTGGTTGCCACGAATGTATGTTCCAGCTTTTGTTATGTTCGACCCAATATCCCAATGCGCTTTCGGCTTTTTCTTGTGCCATGCGCTTGTCAGCCATGTCTTCTAGGTCGTTTAGCCACGAAAAACCATGTAGCCAATTGTAAAACATTTCTGGTGCATTTGATGTGTCAGGCCACTGTTGATTGTGCTTGTTTTCGCTGATGTTTTGGCTGTGTCCTGCGTGGGAAAAAACACCAGTTAAAATTTCAGCACCAACCTGTGCTTGTCCTGCCCACGGGTAGTTTGGGCTAGCAATTAATTTTAATGGTGGTCTGCCTTTCAGGCGCAAACGGTGCAAACGAGATGTGTAATAAAATGCTTTTAAGCGGGCAATAAGACGCCTTGATAAAATGATGAAGGGGTATTCCCCCAATGGGCGGGTAAGCCGACCATCCATGGTTCATCTCTTTTCTTTTGCTTTGCTAATCACCGCGCAGGGTTTTTATGTTGTTGGCATATTCACTTGGTCCGCCACGAAACGTGGCCGTGCCAGCAACCAGAACATTTGCCCCCGCGGCAATGGCTAGTGGTGCGGTGTTTTTGTCTATGCCGCCATCAACTTCTAAATCAATATCACGACCAGTGGCATCTATCATTTGTCTTAGGGTTTTAATTTTATCCAACTGGCTTTTGATAAAGCTTTGCCCACCAAAACCGGGGTTTACACTCATTACCAAAATCATATCCAGATCGTCCATTAAATGCTCAACCACATTAACCGGTGTGGCGGGGTTAAGGGATATACCGGCTTTTTTACCAAGTGCCTTAATGGTTTGAATGCTTCTGTGGGTGTGGGGTCCGGCTTCTGGGTGAATAGTAATAATATCAGCGCCAGCGTCCGCAAAGGCCTCTAAAAACAGATCAGCGGGTGAGATCATTAAATGCACATCAAAAACCTTATCGCTGTGGGGGCGCAGTGCCTTAACCACATCGGGGCCAATGGTAATGTTGGGCACAAAATGCCCGTCCATTACATCAATATGAATATAATCTGCACCAGCCTTATCTACCGCACTTACCTCTTCACCAAGGCGGGCGAAGTCAGCAGAAAGAATGGATGGCGATATTTTAATTTTGTTGCTCATAATTTTTTCTACCATCTCGCCCCTTTAGCGGCAAGGGACTAGATGTCTTGTTTTGTTAATCGGCTAATAAAAAACCCATCCATGCCACCAATATCCCCTAATATTGATGGTAGGGTTCTAATGTCACCTTTTTCTGTTTTTATTTCGCTTGAAAGCGGACCAATATCATTTGCGGTAAATGGTATGCGCTTGGCGCTAGGGGTGTTTTCCAAAAAGTTTTTTATTACATCCTCGCCCTCTTCTTGTTCTAAGGAACAAGTGCAATATATAAGCGTGCCATTAGTTTTTAGCTGTTTAAAGCTATGCTCTAGCAGGTTTTTTTGAACACCGCTTAGCTTTAAAACATCATCAACAGTTTTATTAATTGGTACATCGGGTCGCCGTCGCATTGTGCCAGTTGCGGTACATGGTGCATCTAGCAAAATACCGTCAAACAACTGTTCTGGGTGCCATTTAAGAATGTTTGAAGCAATAATTTTAGCCGAAAGATTGGTGCGCTTTAAGTTTTCTTCTAGGCGTAATAGACGTTTTTTTGAAACATCCACTGCGGTTACGTTTGCGCCTGCACTTGCTAGCTGCATGGTTTTACCACCAGGTGCGGCACACAGATCAGCAATGTTTTTACCTTTTACATCACCCATTAGTTGCACGGGTAAGCTGGCGGCAAAATCCTGCACCCACCACTGGCCTTCGTTAAAACCTTTTAAACCTGTCACCTCACCCGCTTTAGGTAAACGGCAAGTATAGTTTCCCAGTTTTTGCCCGTTTAGGTTGGCGACAATAGCATCAATTTGGGTTTTATCTTTAACGGTTAGGTCTAATGGCGGTTCTATTAATAACGCCTCCGAAACAAGTTTAAGCTCCTCAATGCCATATTGTTTTAACCAACGCTCCCTTAACCACGGGGCAATGTTGGCTGTGGCATCGCTTTGGCTTTTTTCCAACAGCTGTTCGCTGTTTTTGGCAAAGCGTCTTAAAATAGCGTTGGCTAAGCCCTTTTTGCCGCGAATGCCTTTTGTTGGGCTGTTACTTATCAGCTCCACCGTGGTGTGAACCGCGGCGTGGTTCTCAACATTCATGTATAATATTTGCGTAATGCCAAGACGAAGCCAATTGCGTGTGCCTAGGTTTCTGTCTTCTAACGGCGCGTCCATGGCACCATCAATAAGCCCATCTAAAAACGGCAAGTGGCGCAAGCAAGTGGTTATTAAATGTCTGGCAAAGGCGCGGTCACGCTCTTCCATTGCAGGATAATTGGCCATACCGCTTATAAGCGCCACATCAAAGGTTTCTTTTTTTTCTGTGATGTTGCGTAAAATATCAAAAGCAAGCCGTCTGGAGTTTAATGTTTCGTCAGTTGCCATATCGGGGTATGCAGACCATATTGAGGGTTAATGAAAAAGTTGCGCAATCATAGGAGATGCAATGGAAAAGAGTAAGGGCAAAAAGTCGCAAAGCGACAAGTCCAACGAAGAAAGTGAAAAAAGCCCAAAAAAACAAGAAGAATTTGGCGGCCCCAAAGGGTTAGAGCCATCACGTTATGGTGACTGGGAGCGAAAGGGTATTGTCAGCGATTTTTAACAATGTAAGGTTGTGCATAATAAATTATTATAAATAAAATTGGGGAATTTTTATGGAACACAACTATACGGCACTTGTAACGCTATTATCAGTTTTAATAACCTTTTGGTTCAGCACGAAGGTTGGCTCTACAAGGGGTGAAATTAAAGCACCAGCAACCACAGGTTCGCCTGAGTTTGAGCGCGCGCAAAGGGTGCATTTAAATACGGTTGAGCAAATGATTATATTTTTGCCTAGCCTGTGGCTGGCTTTGCCTGTTTTGGGCGATATTTATACCGCCGCTATTGGGGCTGTGTGGTTAGTGGGGCGCGCCATGTATGCGGTGGCTTACTGGCAGGATGCCGCCGCCCGAAGCAAGGGCTTTATGATAACATTTCTCTCATTTTTAGTGCTGTTTATTGCCGCTATGTATGGCGTGGTTATGTCGCTTATTTAAATTACAGAAAACTGTTCATGAAAAGGGGGCATTTGCCCCCTTTTGCATCTAGATGCTTTGTCACTAGTGACTTTTTACTTATTAAGACGCTCTGCCACCAAACTATCAACCACGCTTGGGTCGGCTAGGGTTGATGTGTCGCCTAATTGGTCATATTCGTTAGCGGCTATTTTGCGCAATATGCGCCGCATAATTTTGCCCGAACGGGTTTTTGGCAGTGCGGGAGCAAATTGAATATGGTCGGGTGAAGCAATGGGGCCAATATCTTTTCGCACCCATTTAACCAGATCAGCTTTAATTTCTTCTGATGGCTCATGGCTAACATCAAGGGTGACATAGGCGTAAATGCCTTGGCCTTTAATATCGTGCGGAAAGCCAACCACTGCGGCTTCAGCCACACCATCATGCCCAACCAGTGCGTTTTCAATTTCAGCAGTGCCAAGACGGTGACCCGACACATTAATTACATCGTCTACGCGGCCTGTTATCCAGTAATAACCATCTTCATCGCGTCTACAGCCATCGCTTGTGAAATATTTGCCTTCGTAAGTGCTGAAATACACTTCTTTAAAGCGTTTGTGGTCGCCGTATAAACTGCGTGCTTGGCCGGGCCAACTGTCGGTAATGCACAGGTTGCCACTTGCCGCACCATCTAAAACCTTACCATCGGCATCAACCAGTTCTAGCTCTATACCAAAAAATGGTTTTGAGGCTGAGCCGGGCTTTAGGTCAGTAGCACCAGGTAGTGGCGAAATCATAATGCCGCCAGTTTCGGTTTGCCACCACGTGTCAACAATGGGGCATTTGGCATTACCCACCACGTTATAATACCACAGCCATGCCTCAGGATTTATTGGCTCACCCACCGTGCCCAGCAATCGCAAGCTGTCACGGCTGGTTTTTTTAACTGGTTCGTCACCCTCACGCATCAGGGCTCTAATTGCGGTTGGTGCGGTGTAAAAAATATTAACCTTGTGCTTGTCCACCACCTGCCAAAAACGGCTTGTGTCTGGATAGTTTGGCACACCTTCAAAAACCAAGGTTTTAGCGCCGTTGGCTAACGGCCCATAAACAATATAGCTATGGCCTGTTACCCAACCCACATCGGCGGTGCACCAGTAAACTTCGCCATCACGGTAATCAAAAACATATTCATGGGTCATAGCCACCCACACCATATAACCGCCAGTGGTGTGTAGCACGCCCTTTGGTTTACCTGTTGAGCCTGAGGTATAAAGAATAAACAACGGGTCTTCAGCACCCATTTCCTCGGCCTCGCACACATCATCAACCTCGGCGTAAATATCGTGGTACCAAACATCACGCTCAGGGTGCCATGCTATGTCGCCGCCAGTGCGCTTAACTACAATTACGCTATTCACGTCAGGGCATTTTGCTAATGCCTCATCAACATTGTTTTTAAGGGGTATGGTTTTGGCACCGCGCAAGCCCTCGTCTGCGGTTATAACGCAGGTAGATTTGCAATCTAATATCCTGCCGGCAATGCTTTCAGGGGAAAAGCCACCAAACACAACCGAATGCACCGCACCAATGCGCGCACAGGCCAGCATGGCATAAACCGCTTCAACAATCATCGGCATGTAAATGGTAACACGGTCACCCTTTTTAACGCCGCGCGCCTTAAGCACGTTGGCAAATTTTTGCACTTCTTTATGCAGTTCGCCGTAGGTAACTGTGGCGCTGTCCTCAGGGTTGTCGCCTTCCCAAATAAGCGCGGTGTCGTTTGCTTTTTCAGGCAGGTGACGGTCAACACAGTTATAGCAGGCGTTTAGGGTGCCATCTTCAAACCATTTGATGGTGATATCGCCCGTAAAATCGGTATTTTTAATTTTTGTAAAAGGTTTCATCCAGCTAATGCGTTTGCCTTCATCAGCCCAAAACCCCTCAGGGTCGGCGATGGAACGCTCATACATTTCATTATATTTTTCAGCTGTGCAATGGGTTCCAATCTTTGCTGATGGCAAGACAGGAAAATTTAAATTATCACTCATTTTATGCTCCCAAAATATCCCCAAACCTTTGGTCTGTTTCATCATATCATGGGCAATGATTTATTAAATGGCAAGGAATGAAAAATTAATGATTGCAAAGCTAGTATAAAATTGCTCAAAGCAATTACCGTTTAATAATAAAAAGAAAAAGAGACATGGTAAAAAAAGCAAAACAACATTTTGAGGACAATCCTGTTTCATTAGCACTATTGGCGCTGTTAATTGGCGGGGTGTGCATTGGCACATCACCAATATTTGTGCGCTTGTCTGAGGTGGGGCCAGTGTCATCGGCATTTTGGCGCATATTATTAGTGTTGCCACTGTTTTACCTAACCATGAATCGAGCACCAAAAGCCAAAAGAAAAGACGAGATCACAACATTTGTCCATGACAGCAAAATAATGTGGGGGCTTTTTATTACAGGGTTTTTGTTTGCCGCCGATCTGGCTGTTTGGCACTGGGCGTTGCAGTTTACCACCGTTGCTAACGCTACATTGTTATCAAATCTTATGCCCATTATTGTGGCATTTGGTGCCTATTTCATTTTTAAAGAACGCCTGACAAAAACCTTTTATTTTGGTCTTTTGTTGGCATTGTCTGGTGCGGTTTTGCTTGCGGGCGGCAGTAGTGGCGAGGGGCAATTACTGGGCGATGGTTTGGGTGTGGTGACGGCGGTGTTTTATGGCGCTTATTTGTTATACGTGCGTTGGTTGCGCCACATGGTTAGCACCAGTGTAATATTGTTTTGGAGCGGTGTGGTTTCGGTGGTTTTCTTGTTGCCTGTGGCGGTTTTTACGGGCGAGGTTGTTTTGCCTGTAAGCACTGACGGTTGGTTGGTTTTGGCGGGTTTGGCATTTTTCAGCCAGTTTTTGGGGCAGGGTTTAATTACCTATTCCCTAGCTCACTTACCATCAGCATTTGGCGCGGTTTCGCTGTTAATACAACCAATTGTTGCCGCCGCCATAGCGTGGCCGTTATTTGACGAGGTGCTAGGTGCTAGCGATCTATTAGCCGCATCAATTGTTCTCGCAGGTATTGTTTTGGCAAGGTTAGGTTCAGTAAAAAAACCTGCTTAAGAGAGCCACTTTCCAAGCAATGCTTTCCACGGTCTGATATTAACACTTTCCACAATGCCAGCTTGCACATAAGGGTCGGTATCACTAAACAGCCCTGCGGCTGTCAGGCTTTGTGCTTCAATGATAATTAAGCTTCCGTGTGCTTCTTCGGTTTCGTCACCCTGCATTATGGGGCCTGCGGCTTTAAGGCGGTCTTCAGCACCGTTTAGGTGGGCAATGTGTTCATCACGAACAGCATTTCTTTTTTCGTTTATATCGTTCTTAAAAACATAAGATATTGCGTAAAGCATTATAAAAACTCCTGACCCGCGGGGCGTTCTAATAAGGTGCGTATGGCGGTATCTACATCGACCCCTTCATGTAGAATTTGGTAAACCGTTTCCACTATGGGCATTTCAATGCCCAGTTCACCTGCTAATTTGTGTAAAATTCCAGCGCTATGCGCCCCTTCGGTTACACTTTTTCTTTTGCTGACAATTTCTTCCCAGTTGTGACCCTCGCCCAGCTCTATGCCAAGCGATGTGTTCCTAGACTGGGCGCTAGAGCATGTTAAAAACAAATCGCCCAAACCACACATGCCCATTAGTGTTTCACCTTTGGCTCCTTTGGCTTCGCCAAAACGTATCATTTCGGCTAACCCTCGGGTTATAAGGGCGGCGCGGGCATTTTCGCCCATTTTTTTACCAGTTATAATGCCGCAGGCAATGGCCAATACATTTTTAACCGAGCCGCCAATTTGCGCGCCAATAATATCGTTTGAGCCATAACACCTAAA
>DAOWAS010000064.1 GCA_030634465.1 Alphaproteobacteria bacterium
GCATTGGCGCGCAAAGTGTGGGCATGGCACGTGCTGCCCTTAACATTGCAATTGAGTATGCAAACGAGCGCGTTAGTTTTGGCAAGGCAATAATTGACCACCAAGCAGTGGGTTTTCGCTTGGCTGATATGGCAACCAAACTTGCCGCCGCCGAAGCACTAGTGTTAAAAGCCGCAAACTTGAAAGACCACGGCAGACCATGTTTGGTTGAGGCCAGCATGGCAAAGCTTTTTGCCTCAGAAGCGGCAGAGGAAATATGCTCCGCCGCCCTACAGACGTTGGGTGGATATGGATATTTAAGCGAATATGGCTTAGAGAAAATTGCTCGTGATGTGCGCGTGTGCCAGATATATGAAGGCACATCAGACATTCAAAAAATAGTTATTTCCCGCACTTTTAAAAACAAATAATTCTGAAAAACAATTAGCCCTAACGATAACCAGTGTGTTCATGCACATCGGCTATTACCGCAACCATTTCTTTTAAAAATGGCTGTAGGGCTAGTGCCTTACCAGTATCAAACCTTAGCTCTGGGGCATTGTCTGAGTTTTCGTCCATATAAATTTTTTGTGCCATTTCCAACTGCACCGCGTGCACACCGCCGCCAGGGTTACCATAATGGCGGGTTATGTAGCCCCCCTTAAAACGACCGTTCAGCACACACTGGTACTGCGAATTTTCTCTAACATGGTCCATTATTGCCGCTATCAGGTCGCCAGATGTAGTTGTGCCATCGTTTGTCCCAAAATTAAGGTGGGGCAAATGCCCATCAAACAGTTTTGGCACCACGCTTTTAATAGAATGCGCATCTAACAATATTGCAAAGCCGTGTTCCGCCACTTTTTCCTCTAACGCCTTGGCAATCGCATCATGATATGGTTGCCAAACCTTGGCTACACGGGCTTTAATCTCAGTATTACTAGGCTTTTGACCCTTTAAATATAACGCTTCGCCCTTAAAACTTTGCGTGGGACAAAGACCAGTTACCAGTGTTTTACCCGCATCATAAAGTGCCGCATCATCAGGCGCACGGTTAAGGTCGATGTAGTTGCGTGAATAATTAGCGGTTAGCAAACAGGCATCGGTTTGATGAATAAAGTTAAACATACGGTCAACAAGCCAGTCGGTGTCTTCCATTGCCTGACCAACACTTGTCATGCTTTTATAAACATCGTCTGGCAAATATGTGCCCGCATGGGGAACACTAACCAAAATGGGGCCGCTTTTTTTCATATGTTTGAACGGTTTCATAACTCTAACCCTCCTCATCATCGTGAGATGGCAAAACTTCTTCTAAGAACTCATTAAAAACACCATTTTTAACCAGCAACCTAATGGCTTCAATATCTGGCGTTAGGGGACGGTCTTTCTCATAAAACGGCACTTCAGCCCTTATCAGCTTTTGCACTTCACTCATCCTTGGTGAGGTTTCCAATGGCTTATGAAAATCTACGCCCTGTGCCGCGGCTAACAGCTCAATAGCAACAATACCTGCGGCATTTTCCGCCATGCCAAGCAACCGTCTGGCACCGTGGGTTGCCATAGAAACATGGTCCTCTTGGTTGGCAGAAGTGGGAATGGTGTCTGTACTGGTGGGGTTTGCTCTATGTTTGTTTTCACTGGCTAAGGCGGCGGCGGTAACGTGCGCCATCATAAAGCCAGAGTTCAGCCCCGGCTCATTAACCAAAAATGGTGGCAAGCGTGACAAGTGGCTGTCCATTAACAACGCGGTGCGCCGTTCCGACATTGTACCAATTTCACATAGCGCAATTGCTAAAACATCTGCCGCCATGGCAATTGGTTCAGCGTGGAAATTGCCGCCAGATAACACGTCACCTTCGCTCTCACTTTTACCATCTCTGGCATCAGTTGCAGGAAACACTAGTGGATTATCGCTAACCGCATGGGCTTCAATAAGCAATGTATTGGCGGCAAAGCGCATCATGTCCAGCACCGCGCCCATAACCTGTGGTTGGCAACGTAGCGAATATGGGTCTTGCACCATGCCACAACCCAAGTGGCTGTCACGAATGGAGCTGCCCGCTAACAAGCGGCGATAAATAGTGGCAATGTCAATTTGCCCCACCTGCCCGCGCACATTGTGAATTCGCATGTCAAATGGGGTGTCACTGCCTTCAAAAGCATCAACCGATAACGCCCCCGCCACCACTGCGGCGGAATATGCATTTTCCATTTCAAACAGGCCTGCTAATGCCAGTGCGGTGGAAATTTGTGTTCCGTTCAGTAATGCCAAGCCTTCTTTGGGGCCAAGCTCAACTGGTGTTATGTGCGCGGCCTTTAGGGCTTTAACTGCGGGCATAACCTTGCCAGCTACACGGACATCGCCCAAACCAGTTAATGCCCCTGCCATTGCCGCTAGTGGTGCCAGATCGCCTGACGCGCCCACAGAACCCTTTGATGGTATAATGGGGTATATGCCTGCGGCTAACATGCTGTTTAATGCTTCAACCAGCTCAACCCGCACCCCTGAATGCCCGCGTGACAAGCCAAGCACCTTCAAACACATGGCTAAACGCACCACATTGTCTTCTAACGGTCTGCCAACGCCAACCGAGTGTGACAATACTATATTGCGTTGCAGTTCTGCCAACTGGTCGCCAGCAATGCCAGTGTTAGCCAACATGCCAAAACCAGTGTTAACACCGTAAACCGTGCGCTCGCTTTTAATTATATCAGCAATGGTTTGTCTGGATTTTTCTATTAGTACCTTGTCGTCAGCAGAAAGGGCCACAGATGTGGCCCCTTCATAAGCTTTTCTCAAGGTCGTAAGTGTAACATCATTAGTATGTAACTGATGCATACGATCAACCTTTCTTTATGCCCCTATGCTGACAAAGCAGAATATAGCGCTATGGTAACAGCAACTGGTGCAAACACACGCGCCAACCACATCCATGTTTTAAATACAACTGGGTGGTCTTCAGCAAATTCGCTTTCCATCCAGTCAGATTTGAACATCCAACCAGTGAACACTGCAATTAAAATACCACCAACCAACATCATATAGTTAGCTGTAACATAATCAACAATTCCCATAACCGTGCTGGTTTCAAAGGTTTTGAACATGGATAGTGGGTAATAACCCGCCCACACATTGTATGAAACAATTGAGAATATGCCAAGCAACCACGCTGAACCACCAGCAAGAAGCGTAGATTTTTTAACGCTCATGTCATGGCTTTCTTCCAAATAACTAACAGCAGGTTGCAAAATAGCAATGGCTGATGAAAGTGCAGCAAACGTTAGCAACACAAAGAACACTGTGCCAATAAACGCACCTGCCTGCATTTGGCTAAATACCAATGGTAAAATGCGGAAAATAAGGTCTGGCCCTTGTGCTGGTGACTGACCATAAGCAAACACTAGTGGGAAGATCATCATACCCGCCAAAATGGCAATACCGGCATCAGCTAGTGAGATAACCACCGCTGTACGCGGAATGTTAATGCTGTTTGGCAGATAAGCGCCATATGCAAGCATATAGCCAAAACCAATACCAATAGAGAAGAACGCCTGACCAATGGCAACTAGCACTACCTCTGGGGTGATTTTAGTAAAATCAACTTCGAACATATAGCCCCAACCTTGGGCCAAGTCGCCCACGAAAAGACCATATGTAAACATGCCCATTAACATAACAAAAAAGGTTGGCATCATAATTTTTGCCGCCTTCTCAATTCCGCCTGTAATGCCCCGTGACAAAATACCAATGGTGATAACCATAATAACTGTATGCCAGAAGAACATTTGGTACGGACTTGCGGTAAATGCGTCATAATAACTATTAACCGCCGCTTGGTCTATGCCTGTCAATGCGCCAGAGGCCGTTGCCCACACATAATTAAGCACCTGACCTGCAATTACAGAATAATATGTAAGAACAAAAAAGGAAGCGCCTAAGCCCAACCAACCAACTAATGCCCAACGGGGGGAACGCCCTGCGGCAATAGCCACGTTGCGTGTGCCAGAAACAATATCTTTATGACCGCGTTTACCAAGTGATAATTCACCGATTAAAATTGGAATAGCTATTAAGAAAACCGCGATTAAATAAACCAAAACGAAAGCACCGCCGCCGTATTCACCTGTAATGTATGGAAAGCGCCAAATGTTGCCAAGGCCAACTGCCCCGCCAATAGCCGCTAATAAAAAACCCCACTTGGACGACCACTGTTCATGAGCTGGACCTGACATAAATTCCCCTGTTATTTCTATTTAAAATTAATAATTCGAACTATTTTTTATTGTAGTTTTAGTGTGTTTTTAATGTGGCACAACGTCTTATGCTCTTACCCTTAAATCGATTTGGGAGTTTGCCCCCCTAATCAAATCTAATCAAGCATTTTCCGCTTATTTAAGACGCTTTATCTTCACTTTAACATTGGCAAATTCAGGCCATGCTCTTTTGCGCAGTCTTTGGCAATGTCATAACCCGCATCAGCGTGGCGCATAACGCCAGTTGCGGGGTCATTCCACAGCACCCTGCCCACACGGGCTGCCGCCTCGTCGCTACCATCGCACAGCACCACCATGCCCGAATGTTGCGAAAAGCCCATACCAACACCGCCGCCGTGGTGCAATGACACCCATGTGGCACCCGATGCGGTGTTTAACATGGCGTTTAGTAAAGGCCAGTCTGACACTGCGTCTGAGCCATCTTTCATGGCCTCAGTTTCCCTGTTTGGTGACGCTACCGAACCACTATCCAAATGGTCACGACCAATAACCACAGGGGCTGACAGCTCGCCATTTTTAACCATTTCGTTAAAGGCTAAGCCAATTTTATCCCTCTCGCCAAGGCCAATCCAACATATGCGCGCGGGCAAGCCTTGGAACTGAATACGTTCTCGCGCCATATCCAACCAGTTATGCAGGTGCTTATTGTCTGGTAACAGCTCTTTCACCTTGGCATCGGTTTTATAAATATCTTCTGGGTCGCCACTTAGCGCCGCCCATCTAAACGGCCCCACGCCACGACAAAACAATGGGCGAATGTAGGCAGGCACAAAACCGGGGAAGTCAAAAGCGTTTTTCACCCCTTCGTCGTAAGCAACTTGCCTGATGTTATTGCCGTAATCGAACGTGGGTATGCCCTGAGCATGGAATTCCAACATGGCCTTAACATGCTTTGCCATGGACTTTTTGGCTTCCACCGCCACATGTTCGGGGTTGCTCTCACGCTCCGCAAACCATTGCTCCACGCTCCACCCTTCTGGCAAATACCCGTTCACTGGGTCGTGGGCTGAGGTTTGATCGGTCACCGCATCAGGTTTAATGCCATCTGCCACCATTTGTGGTAAAATTTCGGCGGCATTGCCACACACACCAACTGAAATTGCCTTACCGCTAGCGTGAGATTGTTCAATAATTTCAATAGCTTCTGCCACGCTGTTGGCACGCTTGTCCAAATATCCGTTAGAAAGGCGAAAGTCTATGCGGCTTTCCTGACACTCAATCGCCAAGCACGACAAGCCCGCCATGGTTGCCGCCAATGGTTGCGCCGCGCCCATGCCACCAAGCCCTGCGGTTAACAGCCACTTGCCAGATAAATCTCCGTCAAAATGCTGGCGCCCCATCTCGACAAATGTCTCGTAAGTGCCTTGCACTATACCTTGTGAGCCAATGTATATCCACGAACCTGCGGTCATTTGACCGTACATCATCAGGCCTTTTTTATCCAATTCGTTAAAATGCTCCCAATTTGCCCAGTGGGGAACAAGGTTTGAATTGGCTATTAACACCCGTGGCGCATTTTCATGGGTTTTAAACACACCAACAGGTTTGCCCGATTGTACCAACAATGTTTCGTCACGCTCTAACTGTTTTAAGCTTGCTACTATCTGGTCATAACACTCCCAGTTTCGCGCCGCGCGACCAATGCCGCCATAAACCACTAGTTCCTCTGGGCGTTCGGCCACCTCGGCATCCAAATTGTTCATTAACATACGCAGGGGCGCTTCGGCATCCCACGACTTGGCGTTTAATTTTGTGCCAGTGTAAGCTTTAATTTTACGGCTGTTATCAATACGATTAGCTGTCATTTAACGTCGCTCCATTAACGAAATTATTGTTTTATTATAATTGCTTAAAATTGTTTCTTGATGTTTTTGTTGACCATATTTTATCACCCAGTTGCCCGATGCCAAAACATGTTTTATGGGGTTGCCATGACTGGTGAAAACAAGCGCATCAAACACCTCATCACCACTGCGCCCTGCCATGCTTGGGTGGCGTTCATCCAACACCAGAACATCTGCTTTTGCGCCAACACACAGACCATTTGCTTGCCCCATCACCTGCGCCCCGCCAGACACCGCCCCCTGCCACAGGTTAGCACCACTATCTAGCACAATACGTTTTTGAGTACTTAAACGCTCAACATATTCAAGCTGACGCAGCTCTTCCATTGGGTTTATGGTGACATGTCTATCAGAACCAATGGCAAACCTACCTTTGGCGGCTAGGAACGACTGTATGGGAAAAATACCATCGCCCAAATTAGCTTCTGTGCTTGGGCATAATGCCACCACGGCTTTTGACTTTGCTACCATTGCCACTTCAGCCTCATTAACATGGGTGGCATGAACCAAACACCAACGGTCATTCACAGGTAAATTGTCATATAAATATTCTATGGGGCGCGCGCCAGTGTGTTTTAGGCAATCATCAACCTCGGCCTGTTGCTCAGCTATATGAACATGGACACCAACATCACTTACCGCAGAAGAAACAGCCAACACTTCACTTAAAGAAACAGCCCTAAGACTATGAAAACCAATGGATTTTTCACAATTTAATGAACTGTGCAAATCCACATAATCTTGCGTAGACAGGTAAAATCTTTTTTGCCCATCGCTCAGATCACCACCTGAAAAACCCGCGCGCTGGTACAAAATTGGCACCAAGTTCAGACCTATCCCCGCCCGTTCAGCACCATCAATTATTGCCTTGCTCATAATGGTCTTATCAGCATATGCGCTACCGTCTTTGTCATTATGCAAATAATGAAACTCAGCCACGCTTGTGTAGCCCGCCTTTAGCATTTCAACATACAATTGCGCACTGATGGCGGACACGTCTTCGGGGGTCAGGTTAGCCAAAAAACCATACATTTCCTTGCGCCATGACCAAAAACTATCGGCATTACCTGCTTGCCTGCGCTCAGCTAGCCCAGCAAAGGCACGCTGAAAGGCGTGAGAGTGGGCATTTGCCATGGCAGGTATAGCGAAGCCAGAAAAGCTGACATCGCCCTCCTCTGCCGCGCTATCGACGCTCAGAGCAGCAATTAAACCGTCAGCACCAACATGCATACGCACGTTGTTGGCCCAAGCACCACCAACAAAGGCGGTTTTGAAATGATAAGCTTTATGTTCACTGTTATGATCCCAAGTCATAGGTTTTATATACATGATTTCCAAAGTTAAGAAACTACTGTAATAAAGAAATACGTAAAATTATTGTCATGTGGGGGAATTTCATGGCCGAGTGGGAAAAACTGTTTATAAACGCCAACCTAGCAACCATGGCTAAAGGTTACGGTAATGCTTATGGGCAAATTGAGCATGGCGCCTTGGGCGTGTCAGAAGGCAAAATTCAATATTCTGGCCTGATGAAAACCCTTCCTGGCTCAACAAAACATCTGGCCCGCGCGCCCAAAGACATGGCTGATGAGGTTATTGACCTTGGCGGGCGACTTATAACCCCCGGTTTAATTGACTGTCACACCCATTTGGTTTTTGCCGGCGATCGCTCAAACGAGTTTGAACTGCGCCAAAATGGCATGAGCTATGCCGACATATCAAAAGCAGGCGGCGGCATTCAAGCCACAGTAAACGCCACCCGTGCCGCTAGCTTTGAAGAATTATATGAAAGTGCGCAAACCCGCCTGCTGTCGCTTATGCTCGAGGGCGTAACAACGGTTGAGGTGAAGTCAGGTTACGGGCTAGACATTGAAAGCGAGCGTAAAATACTGTCCGTCGCCCGAGAATTAGCCGCCCAACACCCCATTGAGATTAAAACCACCTTTTTGGGCGCACACACCACACCAGTTGAATTTTCAGGCGATAATGATGCCTACATAAAACACATAGTGGACGAAATGTTGCCCACACTAGCGGCAGATGGCTTGGTTGATGCCGTAGATGCATTTATGGAGGGCATAGCATTTAACGAAGCCCAAGTTAGAGCAGTGTTTGAAAAGGCACGCGAGCTGAACATTCCTGTAAAGCTACACGCCGACCAGCTAACAAACACCAGTGGCGGGGCATTAGCCGCAGAATTTAACGCCGTGTCAGCCGACCATTTGGAATATTCAGACGAAAAAACAATTGCCCAAATGGCAAAAGCTGGCACCGTGGCGGTATTGTTACCGGGGGCGTTTTATTCGCTGAAGGAAACACAAAAACCAGATATTGCCGCCATGCGAAAAGCGGGTCTGGACATGGCAATTGCCACCGACATGAACCCTGGCACATCACCCACCCAATCATTACTTTTAATGATGAATATGGCTGCAACATTGTTTGGATTAACCACTAATGAGTGTTTAAGTGGTGTAACAAGAAATGCCGCTAAAGCATTACAAATAAATGATAATACTGGAACCCTAGAGGTTGAAAAAAATGCCAACTTTGCGGTGTGGAATGTTAAACACCCCGCGGCACTAGTGAACTGGTTTGGTACAAACCCACTGGCATTTTCATGCTTTAAAGGTGAGTTGCAAATGTTAGCTGATCCAGAATTTGAGGGATATTTTTAGCTCACGGCATAAACTAAAGTTTTAGCCGTTCACTTAATTGCGTTCAGGGCTTCGCCCCTTGGCGCCACGCAGGCTGCGCTCCCGTCGCACGGGTCGCACCCGCTTGGTCGCTAGTCCTCGTAGCATTATGCTACTCGTCCATTTTATAGCTCACGGCTACACACCCAGCTAGTTGTAATACAAACTGAGTAACGTAGGCCGCATGGCCGTCCGAGTTAATACGAGGCGTATGCGCAGGCGAAGCAGATTTATCTGCGATAGCCGCGAGCTATACAAGAAGATTTTCTATAGCATCAGCCATGTTTGGGGCGGCTTTGTCGCTGACCCTGAAGTATAATTCAGGTTCGAACATCTCTAATTCCATCAATAAAAACTCACCCTTAACCACCACACCGTCAACACGGGCATAAAGCGGGGTTTCGCTTAGCACTGCCATTACCTTATCGGCGGCGAAAATTATATTTTCTGGCACATCTGGGGTGTGGAGCGAGCCGCCATGCTCTTCCTGCACCCGAAAGTCGCCGTCCTTGGGGCATTTTAAAAACCCATGAGAATATTTGCCGTTAAAATATACTAACGACCATTCGCCCTCTTCTACCACCTCAGATAAAAACGGCTGGATCATAAAGCCTCTCTCTTTTAAGGCCTCATTTACCTTAGCCAAGGCATCTTCTGCGCTAAGGTCACCAAGCCGTTCAGTAAGAAAGGCATTAGCCCCCTCTTGGGGTTTCATAACCATGTTTTGCGCGCCAATTTCAGCGAAAAAGTCACCATCCAACTGCTCACCCTTGCTTAAAAACAGGGTTGGCACAATTGCTATGCCAGCCTCTTCAAACTCAGCCAGATATGTTTTTTTCAAATTCCACAAAATGGTTTCAGGGCGATTATAAAGCGGGGCGTGTTGCTTTAGCATAAGTTGCATCCACGCTTTAAACTCTTGCGTGTGCTCGAAATAGTCCCACGGGCTGCGAACTAACAACAGGTCACCTTCGGGGTTTTTAGCCTCATCACTATCCCAAACCAAGGGTGTTACGGTGTGACCACGCTTTATTAATTCGTCATATAAAATCATGTCATCAATGGTCAGGTTTGGCTGACGTTCATCGAAAAAATAGCCATCCAAACTAGCGCAGGTAATAAAACGAATATGAGCCACGGTTATTTATTATCCTTTTTTTCGTTTAAAAACTTATCTCGCAATCTAACACCAGTATCAGTAAAATCTGTGAACATGCCATCAATGCCAAGCCTGAAATAAGCCATATATTCAGCCTCAGCACTGGCAAAGCCTTCTCCAACATCATCGTCCCGAAACGTCCACGGGTGGGTTTTAAGCCCCAACTCCCTAGTTACTAGCATCAATGCGCTAGGTGTGCCAACACCACCGGGTGTGCCGACACCACCGGGCGTACCGACACCACCGGGTGTACCGACACCACCGGGTGTACCGACACCAGCCGCCATCAGCATACGCTTGTCAGGCCCTATGCCCGCTAAAATAGCCGCATGTTGGCGAACTTGGGCTATAGCATCGCCCAAGTCTTGTTTTTCTAGCAGATAAATAAGCGGAATGTTGGTCAAAGTTGCCAATTTCACCAAAATATCCACCCCAAACGACTGGATGTAGATAGGCACCTCGCCATCAGCCACGCCGCCTGCCCTTAAAGCATCCAGTAAAATACTGGCAAAATCGAACCCAAACTCCTGATAGGTTTCAGGTTGTTTGGTTTCAGGGTAAATACCAACATTTTCGCCAGTTTTTTCGTTATGGCTTTTGGCTAGATCTATAATTTCTGCAAATGTGGGAATTTCATATTTGCCATCATAGCTTTTATCGCGACCATCTCTGGACTGCACTGCCCTTAAGGTTTTCAGCTCAGCCAAGGTAAAGTCAACCACCAACCAGTCACTACGTCCCAATTGCGCCACGAATGTTTTTCTATATTCAAATTCTGGGTGCTAATCGACATTGGTGGTGGTTTACGGGGAAATGTCGTGTCGCGCCACCAAAACACCATCTTTAGTAATGACCAGATCAGGTTCGATAAAGTCTGCGCCAAGCTCCATAGCCTTTTGGTAACCTATTAGCGTGTGCTCAGGATAAATGGCACTGGCACCGCGGTGGGCAATGATAATAGGTGCGTTTTCTTCACTGTTAGCTTCCACAAGCTGCCCCCCATACAAACTTAACAGGCCAAAAATAAAAACTGGCAAAACCGCTAAGTTATTTTTCATTTAAAATCCTATTTTCACCAACATTGGTCCATAACTTTAGTTAAGTTTGCGACTTAAGCTGACTTTTTACAAGATGGATGTTAAATAGAATACTTAACAGGATAAGATTAATAGTAAAATGCCAAAAATAAACAGACAAAAATTAATACTGCCGTGCCTTATTGTAGCATTTAGTTTGCTGACCTTCAGCGCTACATTTGCCCAAAACAATGCTGGTACTGATGATGATATATGGCGTTTTAGAGAGCTAGAATTTTTGCTATATTCAGAACGTGCCGAAGAAAACCTGAGCCAAGCACAAAGCGAGTTACGTGCTATGGAGGCAAGGCTGGGAGCAAGCTTTCGTGCCAGTGGCCTGACACGTCTTAGCCAATATAACTGCCCATCTAGGCTTTCGCTGCCAGTGTTAGATGACAATATTGACCTGAATATAACAACAGCGCGGCTTTATCAAAAATATGGGCATTATTTTTTATGCATTCGGGCCTTTGACCAAGCTATGGACACCCTGAGCAAAGCCGTACCACTTTATCAAACTGGTTATGGTCGTGAAACCCTGATGCAACGAACCGACCCCAACTATGTAATTGAAGCCAGACGGTTTTACGATGTGGCCTTACGCACTGTTATGCAGTTAATAGAAGCAGCAGGAGCACAGCAAAGCTATGCCCACGCCCAAACCCTGACCAACCAGTATTGGCCAAGGCGTTTTGAACCCAGTGCTGAGGCCGTAACCCAAAGAAGTAATGTTATAAATGCATGGGAAGATGCCATCAGGCTTTTAAACCTTTTAGGCATGAATGTGGAAGAGGCAGATGCCCGTAGTCGCTTACGCTTAATTCTGACCTTTGATGCCGCCAATTAAAAATTACTGATAATTAGTCACTAATAACAACGGCATTTTTGCCTGCCTTTTTAGCGGAATATAAGGCTTTATCAGAATTTTCTATTAATTCTTTAACGTTGTTACCGTGGGTTTCATATTGGGCAATACCCGCACTAGCACCCAAGGTCATATCTTCGCAATTTTCTACAGTAATTTTTGCTATGGCATTGATAATAGATGTTACGCGCTCCTTAATCATATCCAGATCGGTTACCTCTCTAAATACAATGGCGAACTCGTCACCACCAATGCGTGAGGCACTGTCAGAACCACGAATGTGACTACGCATAATATCAGCCACAGATCTTAAAACCTCATCACCAACCGGGTGACCATATGTGTCATTAACTGGTTTAAAGTTATCCAAATCTATCACCGCAAGGACAAAGGTTTTGGTACTTTTATCAGCCTGCCTTATAGCGCTGTTCATGTCGGCCTCAAAAGCACGACGGTTAGAAAGGTCGGTCAGGCTGTCGCGCAATGACTTCAGCCTTGTTTCCTCTTCACGTTCACGCTCTTTTGTTACATCCATATAACTGGAAATAATGCCCCCATCAGGCAGACTGGTGCCAATGATGTTCATTATGCAGCCATTTGGTCTTTGCCTGTCGTAAATGAAATGATCCCTGCTTTTACTTGCCTGAATTTGCCTTATTTTCATTTTTACATGTTCGTCAGGATTACCATCCCCATATTCACCGCGCTTGGCGTTAAATTCTAAAATACTTTCCTGAGACATGCCGACCTTAAGAAAACCTTCGGGAATGTCCAAAAGACGCTCAAACGGGTTGTTCCAGGCAACTAATTTATAATTTTTATCATAAACGATAATACCTTGATGGATGTGATCCAAAACCGCTTTTAAAAACTGACTGTTTTCCTTTGCCTCGCCCTCAGCAATGGCTAGCTGTTCCATAAGGTCTATGTTTTTTGCGGCGTTTTCTTCGTATAAATCACGAGAAAAATTAGC
>DAOWAS010000070.1 GCA_030634465.1 Alphaproteobacteria bacterium
CCGATAGTGTCAGAGAGCGTTTCCACCACATTCGCGCGGGTAGGGTTGTTTTAGCCACAGGGGCAATTGAGCGACCATTGGTTTTTGCCAACAATGACCGCCCGCGTATAATGCTTGCCAGTGCGGTTAGACAATATAGAAACCAGTTTGGCGTTAATGTTGGCAAGCGGGTGCTAATTGCCACCAATAACGACACCGCATATCAAACCGCGCTAGATTTGCATAAATCGGGTGTTCAGGTTGAAGGGGTGGTGGATGCCAGAGCACACCCAAATGGGGCATACCCAAACGGAGCATTACCAAAAGCGGTGCTTAAGGCGGGAATTACAATTTTTGCCGGACATGTGGTTACAGATACAACAGGGCGACGTGGGGTAAAGTCAGCCACCATTGCACCAATTAATTTGGAAGCCTTGACCCTTAGCAACATGACCCAAACCATAACCTGCGACGTGTTGGCAACGTCTGGCGGCTGGTCGCCTGTGGTGCATTTACATTCACAATCTGGCGGCAAGCTAAGGTTTGATGATGCCACCCAAAGCTTTATTCCAAGTAGCTATGTGCAAGAAAACATTTGTGTTGGGGCGGCAAACGGCACGTTTGATCTGGCGGGTTGTTTAAGGGAAGGTGCGGGCGAAATAGACATTCCCTTGCCAAAAACAAAACTACAAAAACACGCGCCAATTGCCCCATTGTGGGACCTGCCGCAAAACCTGAAAAACATAAAACACAGCAAGCGTTGGGTTGACCTGTTGCACGACGTAACCGCAAATGATGTGGCGGTTGCGGCGCGGGAAAATTATACATCTATCGAGCATTTTAAACGCTATACCACAACGGGCATGGCACTGGACCAAGGTAAAACCAGCAATGTAAATGCCATTGCAATTTTGGCGGAACAAACAGATCGCCAAATAAGCGAGATTGGCACCACCAAGTTTCGCCCACCCTACACTGCTGTTACCATGGGTGCGCTTGCCGCCCAAAGCATGGGGCAGTTGTTTAGCCCCTTGCGTTTGTTGCCCTGCCATAACTGGCACATGGGCAATGGTGCGCTAATGGAAGATTATGGCGGTTGGCAGCGACCCGTTTGTTATGCGCACACAGGTGAGCGCGAGCATGATGCCATTGCCAGAGAGGTGCTAGCAGTTCGTAACGAAGTGGGAATTTTAGATTATTCACCCCTTGGCAAAATAGATATCAGGGGGGCTGATGCGGCGGCGTTTTTAAACAAGTTTTATGTGAACAATGTTGCCAGCCTGAAGGTTGGTCGCACCCGTTATGGCCTGATGCTGGACGAGCATGGCAGTATTATGGATGACGGTGTTTTTGCTAGATTAGCAGACGATCATTTTATGGTTACAACAACCAGTGGCGGCGCAGTGGCGCGGGCAAGATGGTTTGACGAATGGCGTCAGTGCGAATGGCCTGACATGGACGTTATTGTAACCCCCTTGACCACGGGTTGGGGTACCATAAGCCTGCAAGGGCCAAACGCCAGAGCATTATTAAATGAGCTAACCACAGATATAGATCTGTCAAAAGATGCCTTCCCCCACATGGCGGTTCGTGTCGGTATAATTGAAGGCGCACCCACCAGAATTTTACGAGCAAGCTTCACTGGGGAGCTTGGCTTTGAAGTAAATGTACCATTATCGTATGTAGCCGCCCTTTGGCAAAGGCTGGTTGATGTGGGTGAAAAACATGGCCTAACACCGTTTGGGGTTGAGGCATTAATGGTAATGCGCACAGAAAAAGGTTTTATCCATGTGGGGGTTGAAACTGACAGCAGCAACATTCCCGACGATGTGGGTTTTGGCATGGTGGCACGCAACAAAACCGCAGATTTTATTGGCAAACGTTCATTGTTTAGACCCGATGCCTTAAGGGATGATAGAGAAGGTCTGGTTGGCCTAAAGTCGCTAAGCGACAAACCCCTTCCGTCTGCTTTGCCCATGGGTGGAATAATTTTAGCTGAGGGGTTTGATACCGCCCCCGCCCCAATAGAAGGCCGTGTTACATCTAGCTATTTCAGCCCCACTTTGGGTAAACCTGTTGCCCTTGGGCTGATTAAGGGTGGCAATGCGCGCTTGGGCGAGGTTGTGAAAATTTATGATGCAAGTGGCATAAGTGAAGCCGAAGTTGTTAACCCCTGTTTTTACGACAAAGAAGGGGGGCGGTTAAATGTCTAAACACACACGCTTAACCCCCCTAACGCGCCACGATGCGCTAGATGGCAAGGCAATTATTGGCGATAGTTTGAGCATTTTACCTGTTAAGGGCATGGGTAAGTTTTTGCTAGAGCGTTCAAACCTTGTGCCTGATGGTGCCATAAAACCAGTTGGTGCGGCCTTGGGGTTAGATATGCCAATGCAGGTTTGTCGCATGGCAAGACAAAGCGGCGGTGAGGGCATTGTCATATGTGTTTCGCCAAACAAGTGGCTGTTTTTATGTGACGAAACCCAAATTAAACAACACATGGGCAAAGTTGAAAATGCAATTGCGGGTAATAAGCTTGGCACCATAGCCATAACTCAAGTAACCGACCAGTATGCATTTTTGGAAGTTGGGCAAGCTAATGCCAGACAGTTGTTGGAAAAGGGTTGCTCCCTAGACCTGCACCCAGATGTGTTTAAAACTGACCACAGTGCAAGCACGCTTTTGGCACAGGCAGACATTGTTTTATGGCGGTCTGGTGGTGGTTATCATCTTGTTTTTGACGTTAGTCTTTGTAACTATTTGTGGCATTGGTTTGAGGGTGCGGCGGCAGAATTTATTTAAAGTTTGGGGGCAAAATGCCAAAAGTTGAGCAAAAAGAGCATAAGGGTAAAGAACAATGGTCGTCACGGATTGGTTTTTTATTAGCCGCCGTGGGCTTTTCTGTAGGGCTTGGTAATATTTGGCGTTTTCCATATGTTACTGGCGAAAATGGCGGTGGGGCATTTCTGCTTATTTATCTTGCCTGCGTTATTATCATTGGTCTGCCTTTGCTAACTAGCGAGCTTGCCCTTGGTCGCCGTGGTCGGGGCAGTGCCGCAGGCAGCATACGAAACGTGGCACTTGGCGCTGGTCGTAGCCCAAACTGGGGCGCTGTTGGTGGCTTGGCTGTGTTTTGCATATTTATTATTATGACCTATTACACAGTTATTGCGGGCTGGACGTTTGATTATTTTTTCATGTCAGCAAGGGGGGTGTTCCAAGGTGTAACTGGTGAACAGTCGGGCAATATTTTTGCAGGGCTAGTGGGTGACCCGTGGCGTTTGTTATTTTGGCACACACTGGTAATTGTTTTGGTTGTGTTGGTTCTGCGGCGCGGTGTACAGGGCGGTATCGAGCGCGCTGTTAAGCTGTTAATGCCAGCACTTTTTATCTCGCTTGTGGTTATGGTTATTTATGCTTTTTTTGCTGGCGACTTTGCGGGAACTGCCAAGTTTTTGCTTGAGCCAGACTTTAGCAAAGTAACAATTAAAACGGTTATGGTTGCGGTGGGGCAAGCATTTTTCTCAATCGGTATTGGCATGGCATCGTTAATTACTTATGGGGCATATTTGGACAATAAAACATCGCTAACAGGTTCCGCCGCTATTATTCTTGGTGCCGATACTGGGGTGGCATTGCTTGCGGGCTTTGCTATTTTTCCACTTGTTTTTGCTTACGGCCTGGCACCATCAGGCGGGCCGGGGTTGGTGTTTCAAACTCTTCCCGTGGCCTTTGGGCAAATGCCAGGGGGGCAGGTATTTGGCTCAATATTCTTTTTTCTTTTAATTTCTGCGGCAATGACATCGTGTATCGCAGGGGTGCAGGCGGTTATTGCATGGGCGGACGAACACTGGGGAATTGACCGCAACAAGGGCAGTTTGTTGGCAGGGCTGACCATTTGGGTGGTTGGTTTTTTAAGTATTCTTTCGTTCAACCAGTGGTCAGGTTTTTACCCGCTAAACTTTATACCTGCCTTTGAGGGCAAAACCATTTTTGACACGTTCGACTTTTTCGCCGCTAATATTTTATTGCTAATTGGCGGGTTGCTAACCTCAATTTTTATTGGTTGGCTAGTGCCGAAGAAAACTCAGCTTGCCGCCCTTGGCATTGATGATGGGCTGTTTTTTAGTTTTTGGAAGGCCGTGGTTAAGTTTATTGCCCCAGTGGTTTTGTTGACAATTTTGGTTATGGGCTTGTTGGAATAATTATTTCTTTACCAAAACGGCGTGGGCATGTCGTTTCATATTGGTAATGTAATTTACTTGCGACCAGCCACACTGTTGGGTTAGCTGTTCCCAGTTACGCACAGATAACAGCATCCATAAAATATCTGTGGCGTGGTCAACGCTGACGTTGGGCGACAATTCGCCATCATTATCTATGGCCTTGATGGCAGCAAAACACCCTTCACGTACGGCTTGCATGCGATCATCCCACGCTTTTGTCGCTTCTTCATCGGTGTCCAACACAGCCAATAGCGCCTTGGCAACACCATATATTTCAGGAATATAGTTGCCCCATGCCTCAATAAACAGCTCAAGCCGTTCAATACCGGTTTTTGCTTTGCGGCTTGCGGCTAGGCGCTCTTCAACACCATTAACCTCATCTATGTAATGGGTGGTGGCGATCAAAAGTTCAGCACGAGTTTTAAAATGTAAATACAACGCTTGGCGGGATATTCCAGCCTTTGCGGCAATATTAGTCATAAGCACACCGCGCCCTTGGCTGGCTTCGAGCAATTTCCATGACGCCATTAAAATGCGTGTGCGTGTATCAATAGTTTTACTTGACATGGTGTAAAGTAACCCGTAATCATCCCTCTGTCAACTTGACACTGTGTCAAGTAATGAAAAATAGAAAAAATAAAAACAGCAAGGTGAGAAAAGCTATGAAGTTAGTCATTTTTGGAGCAACTGGTTCAATAGGCCGTCACATTGTAAATCAGGCATTGGCGCAGGGGCATGAAGTGATAGTATTTGCCCGCACACCAACAGCGTTAAACATGAACCACCCAAACCTAACCTTGGTGGCGGGGGATGTTTTTAACCCTTCGTCTGTAGCCGCGGCGGTAAGGGGGTGTGATGGTGTTGTAATTGCGCTGGGTTCAACCAAGCTAACTGGCAAGCTTCGCTCAATTGGTACTAAACATATTGTTGCCGCCATGGAGGAACATGGTGTTAAGCGTTTGGTTTGTTTATCAACCCTTGGTGTGGGTGATAGTCGGGCTAATTTAGACTTTTTCTGGAAGTATTTAATGTTCGGCATGTTATTGCGGTTTGTTTTTAACGACCATGTGGAGCAAGAGCGAATAGTTAAAAACAGTGGTTTAAACTGGGTAATTGCTCGCCCTGCAGCGTTTACCAATGACCCTGTTAGAGGTAATTATAAACAGGGGTTTGGGGTAGAGGAAAAGGGCTTGAAGTTAAAAATAGCGCGGCAAGATGTGGCTAGCTTTATGTTGCAGCAGCTAACCGAAGATGAAAATTTGCACAAGGCTGTTGGCTTGTCATATTAAGCTATATTTTAACGCTTTTTTTGTGGGCGCGTCTGAATAAAAACCAGCCAAGCCATAAAATGCCCCATATGCCAATGGCGGTAAAAATGGCGGGTTTGGGGTCGTTAAGTGTGCTGATAGAGCCTGAATATGCGGCGATAATAGTGTAGGGAACCGCACTGATAGACCACGCTAGTATAAATTTCCAAAACGGCATTTTTGTAATGCCCGCAAGACACGCCGTAACCTCAGGCAAAATAGGCACTGCCCGTGCTAGCATAATCATAACAAAGCCGTGTTTGTTAAATGCCGTGGTCATTTCACCGCGCTTGGTTTTATCTTTAACCAAAACATTTAAAATTCGTTTGCCAAAATACCTGCTTATGACATAGCCACTTATGCCCGCCACCATAAGCCCAGTAAGTGCGGCGGTGGTGCCAACAACAGCACCTAGAAAATAACCAGCTAACATGGTTGTGGTCATGGTCGGCACGGCAATAAAAAGATCAATGAACAACAGTGCTATTACAATAAGCGCCACATGTACGGGTGAGGCTTCTTTGGCTAATGCCAACCACCCTTTAATTTGCTCAACGGTTAAGACACCAGTTAATTTAACGGCAATAAATGTCAGGGCAAAAATTGCTCCGATTATTAGTATTGTTTTTATAAGTTCTTTCATGGTCTTCTCTTATGGGTAAACAAGTGTAATGTTTATATGATCGCCGCTTTGGCTTCTAGTGGTTTTCTTCATGTTATGCCGCCTTCATAATTTTTTTGGCAAGCGATGGTGCTAGGCGCAGTAAAAAACGCAACAGCTTAACTATGCCAATGTTGTTTTCAGGGATTTCTTTTTTTAAGCCATTGATAATTTTAGCGGCTGCTGTGGCGGCGCTTAATTTATGTTTACCCCGACCAATTGTCATATTTGTTTCAACCAAGGGCAAAAAAGCCTGCAACACCCGTACATTCGTATTTTCTAGCTGGTAGGACAGTGACTGTGAAAATGAACTAAGTCCTGCTTTGGTAGCACAATAAATGGCTGATGATGTTTTTGGGCTTAGCCCCAAGCCGGAGTTTATGTTTAAAATTGCAGCGCGGTTTTCGCTAGCCAGAAGTGCGGGTAGCAATAAATAGGTTAAACAGCACGGAGCGGTAAAATTAATGGTGGTTTCTTTTTCTATGTTTGCATAGGTAAAATTATAGTCAGTAAGCTTTGCGGTGTTTTGTACTGCCGCATTATTAATAAGAACATCTATGTTTTTAAACCGCTCAGCAATTGTTTTGCCCACTTTTTCTACTTGCATAAGGTCAGACAGGTCGGCTTGAAAAACCGCAACCCCGCTAAATTCATTTTTAAGTTTTTCTAACTTGTCGGCATGTCGGGAAATGACAATAAGGTCGTTACCCTCATGCAACTGCCGCACAATTTCATGACCAATGCCAGATGTGCCGCCTGTAATTACAATTCGTTTGTTGGTTAAGTCCACGTTTAACAGCCCCTTTAATTATGTAAATCTTAGGTTATATTAAACCTTAGAGAGAGGCGGGGCATTAACCTGGGTTAATAATATGGATTTTAAAAACTTTATTTCCGCACACGGAAAAAAAATATCCAAGCAAAAGGGCGAGCACGTTTTTTCACAAGGCGAGGTGGACACAAACCTGTATTTTATTAAACAGGGTTTGTTGAAGGCATATTATATTTCAGACGATGGCAAAGAATTTATAAAATCATTTTTGCTGCCAGACAGCACCATAGCCAGTGTTTCGTCATTTTATTCAAAAGCCCCAAGCCCCTTTAGTGTTGTCTGTTTGGAGCCATGCGAACTGGTTAGTGTTTCGTTTGACGAACTGTATAAAAACAGCGCCACCAACCAAGATGTCGCAATGAAGGTTATCGACATGCTGTTACAGCTAGCCATGAAAAAGGAACGCCGCGAATATGAGTTCCTATGCCTTTCCCCTGAAGACAGATACAGACTGGTTTTAGACACTTCACCAAAATTACTAGAAAAAATAACCCAAAATGATCTGGCTAAGTATTTAGGCCTGACCGCCATTGGCCTTAGCCGTATTAAAAAACGAGTGAACAACACATGAAAAAGTTATCATCTTTCGTATTACCCTATACTTTATTCACCTTTATTGCTTGCTTAGACGCAATAGCGGCTGACAACCCAGTTGCTATTCCGCCTATGCCAACAAGCATTAGCAACAATGCTGTAGCTGAACTTAATGGCAATCTTTACAGCTTTTCAGGTCTTGGTCAGGGCAAAACTCACGCGGATATATCATCATCAGCCTATATGTTTGATGCGGTTGGCCGTGCGTGGGCAACCTTGCCACCAGTACCGGGGAATAAACATCGTCTAGCCAGTGTTGCTGTTACTCTTAATGAACGTATTTTCATCATTGGTGGTTACACCGTTGCGGCTGATGGAACAGAAATTTCCACACCTGAGACCTATGCTTACGACCCAACTAAACACACTTATGAGCGGCTTGCGGACATGCCAACGCCAGTTGATGATATGGTCGCCTTTGCTTACGCTGAGCGTTATGTTTATTTGATAAGCGGTTGGCACGACACTGGTAATGTCTCTTTGGTTCAGGTGTATGACACTAAGGGTGACACTTGGTCTGAAGCCACGCCCTACCCTGGCACTCCGGTATTTGGTCATGCGGGCGGCATTGTTGGCAACAAGTTTGTCATAACTGACGGTGTTGGTGTTTTAGGTATGGTTGAAGGGCGCAGGCAGTTTGGCACCATTGCCGAAAGCTATTTGGGTGAAATTGACCCCGCCAACCCGCAAGAAATAACTTGGACAAAACTGCCACCCACACTCACTCTGCCGTTATACCGTATGGCCGCATTGGGCGATGCTGAGAGCAACCGCATTGTTTTTGCAGGAGGTTCCACAAACGCTTATAATTATAATGGTGTTGGATATGACAGTGTGCCAAGCGCACCATCAGCCAAGGTGTTTTCGTGGGAGTTTACCACAAACAGCTGGCGTGTGTGGGTGGATAAACCAACAGCAACTATGGACCATCGTGGCTTGTTGAAGTTGGGTAACCATTATCTAACCATTGGCGGTATGGAAGCCGAACAAAACGTATCAGCGGCTGTTCACACATTTCAAATTGATGAATAACACCCCACAGATAAAAAGATAAAAAGACAAGCATTGCAATTTATTCGCTGATGGTTATTGTTCGCCCTCTTCCGAGCTGGTTTTGGGCTAAAACTTTTTGTTTAACTGTTAATTTATATTATGGCCCCATAAAGGACGCTAATATGCAAACCGCACCTGACATACCAATAGTTGAGCCAAAATCCGTTGGAGTTTTTGGCAGGTACCGTATTGAAATTTTGTCAGGTTTAACTGTTGCCCTTGCCCTAGTTCCTGAAGCCGTGGCCTTTGCCTTTGTGGCGCAGGTTCACCCATTGGTTGGGCTTTATGCCGCATTTATTGTTGGTTTAATAACTGCTGTTTTTGGTGGCAAGCCGGGCATGATATCAGGTGCAACTGGCGCCCTTGCGGTGGTTATGGTGTCGTTAGTGGCGTTGCATGGGGTGCAATATTTGTTTGCCACTGTGGTGCTAATGGGGGTTTTGCAGGTTTTGGCAGGTGTATTCAGGTTGGGGAAGTTTATTCGCCTAGTGCCACACCCTGTTATGTTGGGTTTTGTAAACGGTTTGGCTATTGTTATTTTCCTTGCCCAGTTAAGCCAGTTTAAAACACCAGATGCCACAGGCACAATGGTTTGGATGGTTGGAACACCCATGTTTCTTATGGTTGCTTTGGTTGCCTTGACCATGTTTACCATTTGGGCGGCACCACGCCTGACCCGAAGTGTGCCAGCGCCCTTGTTGGGTATTGCTGTGGTGTCATTTATTGTTATTGGGTTTAACATAGATGTGTCCCGTGTGGGCGACTTAGCTTCCATTAAAGGGGGCTTGCCTAGCTTTTCCATACCAAGTGTGCCTTTCACTCTAGAAACGCTTTGGATTATCTTGCCATATAGCGTGGTGTTGGCGGCTATTGGCCTAATTGAAAGCTTATTAACCTTAAATTTGGTTGCTGAAATGACCGAAAGCCAAGGCGGCACAGGCCGTGAGTGTGTGGCACAGGGTGCTGCAAACGTGGTAACTGGTTTTTTTGGTGGCATGGGTGGTTGTGCTATGATCGGCCAAAGCATGATTAATATAAAATCTGGTGGGCGCACGCGCCTGTCTGGCATTGCGGCGGCGCTGTTTTTGCTAGCCTTTATATTGTGGGGCTCTGGTTTGATAGAACAAATACCCCTAGCCGCACTTGTGGGCGTTATGTTCATGGTTGTTATTGGCACATTCGCATGGTCCAGCCTTACCATTTTGCATAAAGTTCCGCGCAACGATGCCTTTGTTATTATTCTGGTAACTGCGGTTACGGTTTATACTGACCTTGCCATGGCTGTGGTGGTTGGGGTTATTGTTTCTGCGCTTGATTTTTCATGGAAGGCGGCAAAACGCATTGATGTAAAAACAGGCATCACCCCAAGAGGGCGTAAGATTTATCATTTAACAGGGCCGTTGTTTTTTGGCAGCACAGCTAATTTTCAGGAAATGTTTAACCCAAAAGACGACCCCGACCATGTGGTGGTAGATTTTGCTGAAAGCCGTGTTTGGGATCATTCTGGTTTGCAGGCCATCGATGCCTTGGCGGAACGCTACACCCGCCTAAATAAAATATTACATTTGCGCCATCTTAGCCCCGATTGTGACAAATTGCTTGTCAAAGCGGGAAGCATGGTTGAACACCTGCCAGAAGAAGACCCTGATTACGGTATTGCGGTTAACTATGGTGAAGAGTTTACCAAACCCTAATTAATTGGGTTTTCCAAATCGAAGTTAATCTGAAACAAGCGACCTGGTCGCGACAGGCGGTAGGTCAGGGTTTTGCCTGGCTCAACGATTATTGTCCAAGTGTTGTTCACTGAAACATCAAGCCCATGTTCAACAAACAATGCCTTTGAAAAATCGTCAGCAGGGAAGTCCTGCTTGTTAGCCGTGCCGCCTGAAAGGGTGTGACCGCCATACATGCTAACATCATCTGGCGTGCCGTCTTCGTGCCTGTGGTCGTGCTGTAAGCTAAGCCCTGAAGGTGTTCTCGTGATAATTAATGTGCGTGAGGTGTTTTCACCAACATGTAAGGGAAGGCGTATTTGGTGCCCTTCTACAGCATCACAAGCGGGGGCATGAATAACAACCTTGGAGTTGCGCCACGTGGCATCGCTTTCATTGCTTTCTACAATCTTGCCTAAGTAACTGTGGCCACAGATGGCTTTTAAATTAACAAAAAACTCGTGGTGGCTTTCTTTGGCATAAGCTGGGTTTGCCCACAGACCAGAAAAAACAATAGCAGCCATTATAAAACGCATCATAATCATCTCCCTTTGAAATGATTCTAATGCATTTAACTGCAATTTTCCAACTAATTGAGGTTATTCTTGGTAGCCCTCTGGTTTTTCTATAACAACAACTGGTTCATCATTGTATCTGCCAATGCATTCAGACTGGTCGCTTTTAACCAATGCTAGTTTAAGCCCAATGTCATATCGTAGCCATCGCTCGCGCAGTTCTTCTTCCACACCCGCTTCAACTAGCGACTGTTCCAAAATTTTGTGGCGCAGCATATAAATTTCTTCGGTGATAAACATGTGTTGGTGGGCATATTTTGGCATTCTGCCCTTATATATGTTTGGCCCGCCAAAAAGCCGTTGCATAAATTCAGTTTGCTGAACTTCTAAATGCCACTGGGTGTTGTTTATAAAAAACCCTTTTAACCAAGGGTGGGCAAGAAGCTTGTCGTAAAAAATTCTATGGACACGCTCTAAACATGGTCGCCCGCCCAACTCATCAAACAAAGTATCAGCCATAGCTACGCCTTCTCTTGCACATAAACCAAGATGTAAATAATTATCATTAATGGCTGGTTGCTATTACAATCATTACTTTTGTTATAGCTAAATGGTTAACCTTACATAAAATTTCGTTTTATTAACTATAGGGTTAGTTCTGAAACCTCCCTGTAGTCACCCAACTTACCTTTGATAAAGGTGTTGAATGCAATCGCATGTCTTGGTTTTTTGCTCTCGTTTGTCTCAACAAAATGTTGAATACCAGAAGGAAACAAAAGTATATCGCAAGTGTTAGGCGTTACGATATTAACCGGTGTGTTATATATGTTTTTCTTGCCCTCTACGGCGTCTATTGCCAATTGTTGGTATGAATTGTGTCTGTTGAAAACCATTCGAGAAACAGGTGGCTCTAGGTCGGTATAATATAGTGATCCAGATATGATAGA
>DAOWAS010000097.1 GCA_030634465.1 Alphaproteobacteria bacterium
GGTATGGATTGTTTCACCCTCTTCAAAAACAATTTCTTCACCTGCCACAATAACCTTTTGGTTTTTAAGGCTAACCAAATGCATTTCTATGCGGCTTTCGTCTTCGTTATAAAAGGCCAAATGTTCAAAGTTGCCCAGTTTAAAGTTGCCATCAAGCTCACTATTAATACGGGTTAGAATGTTCAGGTTGAACTTGGCGGTAACGCCAGCCTCATCGTTATATGCTTTTTCCAGAATTTCTTTATCTTTTTTCATGTCGACGCCAACAATTAACCCGGCGCCTGATCCTAAAATGTCACCTGCGCGCTCTAGAAAGCTTTTGGCATCGTCAGGGGCGAAGTTGCCAATGGTAGAGCCAGGGAAAAAGCCAAGACGACCACCCGAACGCTCTAGCGATGGTGGTGGCAAATCCACACGTTTGGTATAATCAGCACAAATTGCTGTTACGTCGATGTGGGGGAACTCGGTTGCTAACTGGTCGGCCGACTGCATTAATATTTCTCGGGAAATATCAATGGGGACATAGCTGTCAAAATGCTCTAACGCCCTTAGTAGAATGCGTACTTTATCGCTAGAACCTGAACCAAACTCAACCAGTTGCACTTTTTCTGCCAACTGTTGGGCAATGGTGCGAATGCGTCGTCTTAAAATACCTTTTTCGGTTTCAGTGGGGTAATATTCTTCAAGCTTGCAAATTTGGTTGAAAAGCTCGGAGCCTTTTTCATCGTAAAAATGCTTGGCATAAAGAATTTTTGGCCCACTTTTCAACCCTGCCAACACACTTTCGCGAAAGCTTTCTATGGTGGGTTTCAGGTCGATGAAATTTGCTTTTCTTTTTTGACTGTCGGGGTCGCTTGCCAATGCCTCAATATTGTTTTCTGCTCCACCTAAATCAGAACTGTCGCCTATGAAATCATCACCCAAGAAATCATCTCCTAAGATGTCATTGTCTAAACTATCATCATCTAAAATTGATGAGGCCGTACCACTGGTTTTTTCGCTTGCAGCGGGTGTTGGTGCGGGTGGAATATCCGCTTGTTTGGCAACCGGTGCTGTTTCGTTGACCTCAGCCTCGCTTGCGGCGGGTTGTGGTGGTGTTGGGGTCACATCGCCAACAGGGGTGGACACGTTTTCGCTTGTGCCTGTTTCATCTACGCCTGTGTTTCTGGCTAATCTAACGCCAGTAAACTGCCAACGGGCTTGCGGATAGAAAAAATTTCTATAGCTAGAGCGAATGTGGTTGCTAGGGGTAACGCACGAGCCACCCTTCAACACCATTTGGTTTGTCATAAACTTGCCGTTATATTCACCAACCACACCTTGAGCTGGGGTAAAATTGGGGTAGGGGGCAAATGCTGAACTGGTCCATTCCCACACATCGCCAAACAATTGGGCGAAGGGCTTGTTGTCACCTGCGGTTCGGGGGTGCAAACGGTCATTGCCAAGGTCGTTTATGCCTTCGGTTTTGGCATATTTTTCTGCGGCTACCTCAAGCTCGGCTTCGGTGGGCAGGCGCGAACCAGGCCATATTTTTTGCGCCCAACGGGCATAGGCATCGGCTTCATAATAACTTATGTGGCATACAGGCTCATTAGGGTTCAGGGGTTCGGTGCCAAACAGTGTGTATACTTCATTGTGACCAGATTCTCGGTGCCAATAAAGCGGTTTTTCCCAACCTTCTTTTTGAATTAAATCCCATGCCTCAGCCATCCAGTATTCTGGTTTTTTATAGCCATCGTCTTTAACAAATTGCAAAAACTCGCGGTTGGTTACTGGTCTTGATGCCAGCTCAAATTCATATAAATAGGTTTTGTGTCTGGGGCCTTCGCAGTCAAAGGCAAAACCGTTGCCATCATGACCAATTTCATATTGCCCTTCTTCAAACAGCAACCAGTTTACCTCGCTTACCCTGCCACGGCCTGGTGTTGGACGTTTTCTATAAGGTGGGCGCATGGGGTTTATTGAAAACACATGTTTTATGTCGGTTAACAATAATTCCTGATGTTGCTCTTCGTGGTGACAACCCAAATCTAACAATGGCACAATATCGGCCCAGTTGGCGTGGGGGGTGGCGCGGTCTATTAGCGCAACCATTGCTTTGGTAACATAGGCTCTGTAATTCATAATTTCGTCTAAGGTGGGGCGCGACAGCAGGCCACGCTTGTCCCTGTCAAACTGGGGGCCAGCACCTTGGTAATATGAATTGAACAGATAATGAAAATCTTTGTTAAATGGTTGATAGCTGGGCAAAAACTGACGCAAAATAAAGTTTTCAAAATACCAGCTAGTGTGTGCCAAGTGCCATTTTGTCGGGCTGGCCTCAACCATTGACTGTACGGTGGTGTCTTCGGGTGTTAGTGAGGCGGAAAGACGCTCGGTTAGCTCTCTAACCTTATTAAAACGGCCTAGAGCATGCTCTTTTTCCATAAGCTCAGCGTTAAAATAAAGTTGTTTTTTTTCTGTCAAAACTTTTGCTGGAGACGCATCCGTCTCTCACCCCTGAATTATTTGTTTTTTGTAATTAAGAATCTAAAGGATAATGTTTGTCTTTCAAGCCTTTAATGGTGATTAAAGCAAAAAAAATAACATCACAAATGCTTGATGGGGTATTTTGAAGGGTGTTTGGTTGATTTATAGTCGCAGTTTACTCGTAATCTATGGCATAGCCAGCAGAGCGTATGGTGCGGATGTAATTTGTTTTGTCACCCTCGTTCAAAGCTTTTCTAAGGCGGCGAATGTGCACATCAACCGTGCGGCTTTCCACATAAACGTCGTGTCCCCAAACGGCATCAAGCAACTGGTCACGAGAATAAACATGTTTTGGGTGCTCCATTAAATGCAGCAATAGTTTATATTCTGTTGGCCCCAAATGTATTTGGTTTTCCCCGCGGCTAACACGGTGCGAGGCAGAGTTTAGCTCAATATCCTCAAATGTTAAAACTTCACCTGCTGAACTTGGTTTCGTGCGTCTTAACACTGCGTTTATGCGGGCGATAAGCTCGGTCGGGGAAAATGGCTTTGAAATATAATCGTCAGCGCCTGTGTCCAACCCTCTTATCATGTCTTCTTCGGTGTCACGAGAGGTAAGCATGATAATGGATGTTTGTTTGGTTTCTTCAAAACGGCGCAAGCGGCGGCAAATTTCAATTCCTGAAAGGTTGGGCAACATCCAGTCCAGAATAATAATATCAGGCGGCGTGTTGCGTGCCATGGTTAGACCCGCCTCACCATCAGCACAAGAACTAACCTCAAAGCTTTTTGATCTCAAAAGCATAGAGATTAATTCAGATATATCTGGATCATCTTCAATGATCAGAACTTTTGTTGTCAGGTTGTTCATATTTCCCCATTCATATATTCAAACACCATAAGTCGAAGTATATAAGACAAGGTTAATAAATAAAAATACTATAAGTAGTATAGTGAGTTTAAGAAATTAAGGTTTTTTTACAAACAAGTTTTCCAGTTCACTTAAGTTATCAACAAATATTTCCGCAGGGAAAGATTTTATTGGTTCGTTGGAATAGCCAAATGTAACCAGTGCTACAGGTATGCCCGCATTGTGTGCCGCCTTTTGGTCGGTTTCACTGTCGCCAACCATCAGGGTGTTTTCGCTGGAACATCCCATTTCTGCTAGGGTTTCCATAATATGGTCTTGGTGTGGTTTTGGTGTGGTTACTTCATCCCACCCTTTTATTGAGCTGAAATAGTGCGACATGCCTAGTTCGTTAATAAGCTTTTTTGCCAAATATTGCGGCTTGTTGGTGGCAATGCCCATAGCTATGTCATTTTCTGCCAACGTGTCTAACAGCCGCTCGGCACCCTCAAAAACCTTGCTATCCACAGCAATGTTTTGTGAATAATAGTCCAGATACATCTGGTGCAGCTTGTCTATTTCATCGTCAGACAACAAACCGCCTGTGTGGTTTAGGCTATGCACAATTAAAGCTCGCGCCCCGCCACCAACCATGTGCCGCACCTGATCCACATCTACAGGGGGGCGGTTAACGCTGTCCAAAACACGGTTTAATGCAATGCTTAAATCGGGGGCGGTATCCACCAATGTTCCGTCCAAGTCGAAGATAAAATTTTCAAATTTATTTGAGTAAGGCACGATTTTTATTCACTTTTTTTAATCTATTACTGGTTTTTTAACTTATGTTGTGGCAATCATTTTTAAATGGTCACAAATGCAACATTATTAAGTCATAAGAAACCAGAGTTAATAATGCTTCAAGTCTTTTATTTTTGTATCGAAAGTTTGAGTGGGGGAAATGGGTAACAAAGCGCAAAAAAACAATACTGTTGGTGCGGTAATTTTAGCCGCAGGCATGGGTACACGTATGCGCTCTTCCCGCCACAAGGTTTTGCATGAAATTGGCGGTCTATCCATGTTGGGGCATGTGTTGTCATCGTTAGACACCCTCAGCGTTGCAAAACGTGTTGTGGTTGTTGGGGCTGAACGTGGCCAGGTTGAAAGTGCTGTAGATAATGTAAGCTTTGCGGTTCAGGACAAACAGCTTGGCACTGGTCATGCGGTGCAGTGCGCGCGCCAAGCGCTAGATGGTTTTGACGGCGATGTGCTTATATTATACGGCGATGTGCCAATGGTAAGTGCCGCAACAATGCAAAAACTGATAGCCACAAGGCAAGAAAACAACCATGCTCTGGTTGTTTTGGGCTTTAAGGCCGATGACCCTGCCAGTTATGGTCGTTTGGTTTTGGGGCAAGATGATAATTTAGAGGCCATTGTCGAGTTTAAAGACGCAAGCCCTAGCCAAAAAGAAATTAACCTGTGCAATTCTGGCATTATGGTTGTTGGTGGCGAACATTTGTTCCCGCTTTTGGATAAAGTTTCCAACAACAATGCCGCAGGAGAATATTATCTGACCGATTTGGTCGCGCTGGCACGGGCTGAAGACAACAGCGTTGGTGTTGTCACGGTGGCCGAGGATGAGGTTAGAGGTGTTAACTCAAGAGCCGAGTTGGCTGAGGTTGAAGAGATTTTTCAAAACAACATGCGCCGTAACGCCATGGAAAATGGTGTTACCCTGCTAGACCCGAAAAGTGTTTATTTTTCACACGACACTAAAATAAGCCCAGATGTTACGGTTGGGCAGAATGTGGTTTTTGGTAAAAATGTTCAGGTGGAAGTTGGGGCGGTTATTCATGCTTTTTCACATATTGAGGGAGCTAAAATTGGCGCTGGGTCAAAAATTGGCCCATACGCACGTTTAAGGCCTGGAGCAAATGTTGGATCAAACGTAAAAATCGGCAATTTTGTTGAGGTTAAAAAGTCTGATATTGAAGATGGTGCCAAAATTTCGCACCTGTCATACATTGGCGATGCCAGTGTCGGTGCAGGGGCAAATATTGGTGCAGGAACAATAACTTGCAATTATGATGGTTTTAGTAAATACAAGACATATATCGGAAGTGGAGCATTTATTGGCTCTAACACGTCGTTGGTTGCGCCTGTAAAAATTGGTGATGAAGCAACAGTTGGTGCGGGCAGCACAATTACTGGCGATGTTGAAGCGGGAGCTTTAGGGGTAGAACGTTCCAAGCAGAAAAATTTAAAAGGTTGGTCGACTAATTTTCGAGATAAGCAAAAGGGTAAGAAGTAAATATGTGCGGAATTGTTGGCATATTGGGAACCGATGAGGTTACGCCACGTATTTTTGAAGCGCTGGAGCGTTTGGAATATCGGGGCTATGACAGTGCTGGTATTGCCACCCTTAATGGTGCTATCGAAAGGCGGCGTGCTGAGGGCAAGCTTTGTAATTTAGCCAAGGCATTAAAAGACAAGCCCCTATCTGGTCACTCTGGCATTGGTCACACCCGTTGGGCCACCCACGGTGCGCCAATTACCCTAAATGCTCACCCACATGTAACCGAAGATGTAGCTATTGTGCATAACGGCATTATTGAAAACTTTAAATCCCTGCGGGATGAGTTAATAGCCAAGGGCTGTAATTTAGAAACCGAAACCGATAGTGAGGTTATTGCCCATTTAATAACTATTTATTTGCGTGAAGGTTTTGAGCCTCGCGACGCTGTGAAAAAAACCTTGCAGCGTTTGGATGGTGCCTTTGCCTTGGCAATTTTGTTTAACAACCACTATGACCTTATGTACGGTGCACGTAAGGGTAGCCCACTGGTTTTGGGGTACGGCGAAGGCGAAATGTATTTGGGTTCTGATGCTTTGGCTTTAGCTGGTTTGACCAATAAAATCTCATATTTGGAAGAAGGCGACTGGGTTGAAATTACCCGTGATGGTGCTGTGGTTTTTGATGAAAACGGCCAAATAGCAAACCGCGAAGTGGTGGTTAGTAATGTATCTGGAGCCAGAATAGAAAAAGGCAATTACCGCCATTACATGCTTAAAGAAATTTTCGAACAGCCCACCGTGGTTGGCGAAACCCTTAGTAGTTATATTAACCATTTGCAGGGCAAGGTGGAACTGCCAGAACTTCCCTTTGACCTAAAAGACATTAAAAAAGTTACCATCATTGCTTGCGGCACCAGCTATTATGCCGCGCAGGTTGCCAGATATTGGATAGAGCGTTTGTCACGCACTACGGTTTGTGTCGATGTGGCGTCAGAGTTTCGTTACCGTGATGCCATTATGGAAGAGGGTGACTTGGCCTTGTTCATTTCACAGTCGGGCGAAACCGCAGATACTTTAGCCGCATTAAAATATTGCAAAAGCCACGGTCAAAAAATTGCGGTTGTGGTTAATGTTCTTGGTAGCAGCATGGCACGCGAGGCTGATGTGGTTTTCCAAACCCATGCGGGGCCAGAAATTGGCGTTGCCAGTACTAAAGCGTTTACCTGCCAGTTAGCTGTTTTGGCGGCGTTTTCCATTGCTCTTGGTCGGGCAAAAGGCAAGCTTAGTGAAAAAGATGAAAAAGAAATGTGTCAGTCATTGGCAGAAGTTCCCTCGCGCATGGCTGAGGTGCTGTACCATGATGATGCCATTAAAAAACTGGCTATTGATGTGGCAAAAGCGCGGGATGTTTTATATTTGGGTCGTGGCTCAGACTTCCCCATTGCCATGGAAGGTGCGCTTAAATTAAAAGAAATTTCCTACATTCATGCTGAGGGCTATGCCGCAGGTGAAATGAAGCATGGCCCCATTGCGTTGATCGATGAAAATGTGCCGATTATTGTTTTGGCTCCTACCAGTAAATTGTTTGATAAAACCATATCAAACATGCAGGAAGTTATTGCGCGCGATGGCAAGGTTATCCTTATTTCTGACAAAGAGGGCATCGAAGCCCAAGGTTCTGGCACTGTTGCCACCATTGAAATGCCCAAGGTAAACGATATTGCCACACCAATGCTTTATGCCATACCAGTTCAACTTCTGGCCTATCATGTGGCGGTGCATAAAGGCACTGACGTTGACCAACCACGCAACTTGGCCAAATCTGTAACTGTTGAATAGTTGCCAGATGATTACTACAACCATATTAAATTAATTTGGGTAACTGATCACTTAGCCATTCTTCCATCTGGTCAGGCTGTTTTGGTTTGGCAAAATAGTATCCTTGGATCAAATAACAGCCTTTACCCACCAGATACCTGATCTGTTCTTCGGTTTCCACGCCTTCGGCAATAATATCGAGGTCGAAACCTTCCCCGAGCTTTATTATGGCATCTATGATCGATGCGTCACTGGCGCTAGATAGCGTCTCTCTAACGAACTGAGGGGCGATCTTTATTTTACTCACAGGCAGATTTTTCAGATATTGTAATGACGAATAGCCAGTTCCGAAATCGTCGATGGAAAAACTTACGCCGTGCTCATTGAGCTGTTTCATGATGACGGCTACTTCCTCTGGGTTTTGTGCCAGGGTTCGCTCGGTAACCTCTAGCTCCAGACATTTCGGGTCGAGGCCAGTTTCGTTGAGTACCGCAATGACTTTTTCCACAAAGTCTGAGGTTTTGAACTGCAACGGCGACAGGTTGACGGCTATTGTTGCACCCGCCATCAAGCCCTTGTTCTGCCAAGCGCGCATTTGCTGGCAAGCTTCTTTAAGCACCCATTCATCGATGACCAATAGCTGACCGCTTTCTTCGGCCACGGGGATGAAGTCATCGGGGTAGACGAGGCCGCGTTGCGGATGGTTCCAGCGAATTAGAGCCTCGACACCAGCTAGGCGCCGTTGCTGTA
>DAOWAS010000043.1 GCA_030634465.1 Alphaproteobacteria bacterium
GGCGGTTTTTAGGCCTAAAAGTCCCAAAGCACAAGCATTTTTTTGCAAAAAATGTGTTTTATTTATAGCTCACGGCTGTCGCATCACAACAAGTTGTTCGCTTCGCCTGCGCATACGCGGCACATAAGTGCCAGTCAGCCTAGCGGCTTCCAGTTGTTTATCTCTCACGCTAGTTAGCTGAAGCTAACCGCTACGAGGTGCGTGGCATTCGCCGCGACGGGCATGCGCCCTACGTTACTCAGCTCCTATAAATAAATTCAGGGAGCAGCCTTGAGCGCGTTCCATGGGATTGCACTTGCAATACCGGGAACAAACAAAGACTGGAAGCCGCTAGGCTGACTGGCACTTGTGTGCCGCCCCCACGGAGGCGAAAACGCAGTTTTCTGCCGTGAGTGCTATAAAGCAGCCTTGAGCGCGTTCCATGGGATTGCACTTGCAACTTGTTGCGTAGCAATACCGGGAACAAACAAAGACTGGAGGCCGCTAGGCTGACCGTGGCGTATGCCACGCACATGCGTAGGCGAAGCAGATTTATCTGCGACAGCCGTGAGCTATGAAAAATACTAAAATAACACTTGCGCTTCTGCCAAAATCCACCTATATCACAGCCAACTTTAACACGCGGGGTCAGTCCGTTGGCAAATTCCATCGGCCCATCCGGTGTCTTAACTTCAAGATGAATTAAGATTCCACCCTGCGGAGGATTAACTGGATAGGAGAAAAGATCATGGCATTGCCAGATATTTCCATGCGCGAATTGCTAGAAGCCGGAATTCATTTCGGTCACCAAAAACATCGTTGGAACCCAAAAATGGCACCTTATATTTTTGGTGCTCGTAACAACGTTCATATTATTGACTTAGCCCAAACCGTTCCTCACCTTTACCGTGCTTTAAAACAGATCCAATCTGTTGTGGCATCAGGTGGACGTGTTTTGTTTGTTGGTACCAAGCGTCAAGCTTCACAACCAATTGCTGAAGCAGCAAAGCGTTGCGGTCAGTATTATGTTGACCATCGTTGGTTGGGCGGCATGCTTACCAACTGGAAAACCATTTCGCACTCAATAAAAAAATTGAAAGAGCTTGATGAAAAGCTTGGTGGCGACACCATGGGCATTACCAAAAAAGAAATGCTGCAAATGACACGCCACCGCGACAAGCTAGAGCGTTCATTGGGCGGAATTCGTGAAATGGGCGGCATTCCAGACATTATTTTTGTTGTGGATACTAACCGTGAAGAGCTAGCAATTGCTGAAGCTAAAAAACTGAACATTCCTGTAGTTGGTATTTTGGACACAAACTGTGACCCTGATGGCATTGCATTCCCAGTTCCTGGTAACGATGATGCATCACGCGCAATTAAATATTATTGCGACATTATCAGCGCAACTGTTTTGGATGGTCTGCAAGAAGAGCTTGGCACAAGTGGCGTTGATGTTGGTGCCATGGAACAGCCTGTTGCTGAAGTAGCAAAAGCTGAGCCTAAGGCCAAAGCAAAAGCTGAACCTAAGAAAGCTGAAGCTAAAAAAGCAGAGCCTAAAGCTGAAGCTAAAAAAGCTGAGCCTAAGAAAGCCGAAGCTAAAAAAGCTGAGCCTAAAAAAGCAGCAGCTAAAAAAGCTGAGCCTAAGAAAGCAGCAGCCAAAAAAGCTGAGCCTAAAAAAGCAGCAGCTAAAAAAGCTCCAGCTAAGAAAGCTCCAGCCAAAAAAGCAGCAGCTAAAAAGTAAAACCTTAAACAAAATTATTTAAATAAAATTATTTAAAGGTAAAAAAAATGGCACAAATTACAGCAGGGCTCGTTAAAGAGCTGAGAGATAAAACTGGCGCAGGCATGATGGACTGTAAAAAAGCCCTTGGTGAATGTGACGGAAATGTAGAAGAAGCGGTAGACTGGTTACGTAAAAATGGCTTGTCTAAAGCGGCGAAAAAATCTGGCCGTGTTGCGGCTGAAGGTTTGATCGGTATTGCTGGCGGTGAAAACTGCGCTTCTTTGGTTGAAATTAACTCAGAAACAGACTTCGTTTCTCGTAATGAGTTGTTTCAAGAGTTTGTAACTGCAATTGCTGGTCTTTCACTTGCAAATGATGGCGACATTGATGCGGTTCAGGCTTCTGGCTATCCAGACACTGAGCGTAATGTTGCTGAGCAGTTAACTCACAATATTTCAACAATTGGCGAAAACATGAACATTCGTCGTATGGCTTCATTGTCAGTTGATGAAGGCATGGTATCTAGCTATGTGCATAACGCTGTTGCCGCTGATTTGGGTAAAATTGGTGTTTTGGTTGGTTTACAATCATCTGCTGATAAAGATGCTCTAAACAGCTTGGGCAAGCAGTTAGCAATGCATATTGCCGCTACAAACCCACAGTCGCTAACTGTTGAAGATCTTGACCCTGCGCTTGTTGAGCGTGAAAAATCTGTACAGTGGGAAACTGCTCGTGCTTCTGGCAAGCCTGATAATATCATTGAAAAAATGATTGATGGCCGTATGCGCAAATATTACGAAGAAGTTGTGTTGAATAACCAAGTGTCAGTAATTGACGGTGAGCGCAAAATTTCTGAAATTATTGCAGATGCTTCTAAGGAGCTTGGCACTGAAGTTACATTAACTGGCTTTGTTCGTTTCCAACTTGGTGAGGGAATTGAAAAAGAAGAGAGTGACTTTGCCGCAGAGGTAGCACAGGCCGTTGGCGGTTAGTGTTATTAAAATAATTTAAGAAATGGTTGGATTTATTCCAGCCATTTTTTTTGGCAATTTTTTTTGGCAACTTTTTCTGGTATTTTTTTTTACTTTTTATGCTTTCTAAAACTGATGAATATGAACTGGAAATTAGAATTTGAAAGATGTAGAGTGATGCAACTTTTTAATGTGGGGAATAATAAAAATGACAAAAGCCGCAAAATATAAACGGGTTCTTTTAAAACTGTCGGGCGAAGCCTTAATGGGCGATGACAGTTATGGCATTAACCACGATACTATAAACCGCTTGGCTCAGGAAATTGCCTCAGTGCGCAAGCTTGGGGTTGAGGTTTCGGTGGTTGTGGGTGCGGGCAATATATTCAGGGGCATGGCAGGTGCCGCCGCTGGCATGGAGCGTGCCTCGGCCGACTATATGGGCATGTTAGCCACGGTTATGAACGCTTTGGCCTTGCAAAACACATTAGAGCAAATTGGGGTTTATACTCGGGTGCAATCAGCCATACCGATGTCCACAGTGTGCGAACCATATATTCGCAGAAAAGCCATGAGACATATGGAAAAAGGCCGTGTGGTAATTTTTGGTGGTGGTACGGGCAACCCGTTTTTTACCACTGACACAGCCGCCGCGTTGCGAGCCGCTGAAATGAACTGTGATGTGTTGCTTAAGGGTACGCAGGTTGATGGTGTTTACACCAGCGACCCTAAAAAAGACCCATCAGCAGAAAGATACACACAATTAAGCCATATGGATGTTCTACAAAAAGATTTGCGGGTGATGGATGCATCAGCCATTTCTGTTTGTCGTGAGAATAATATACCCATTGTGGTATTTTCAATTCACGAAAAAGGTTCCTTTGCCAAGGTGGTTCAGGGGCAGGGGGTTTGTACTATAATTGGAGAGGAAAAAGCCGCATGAGTTATGATCCAGATTTAGATGATTTAACAAGGCGCATGGCAGGCGCAATTGATAATTTGCGCCAAGAGTTTGGCGGTTTGCGCACTGGTCGTGCCTCTGCCTCGTTGGTTGAGCCTGTAACAGTTGAGGTTTACGGTTCGTCAATGCCACTAAACCAAGTTGGCACGGTAACCGTGCCTGAGCCACGTTTACTATCCATACAAGTGTGGGATAGTGCCAATGTGTCCTCAGTTGAGAAGGCCATTCGTAACTCTGGTTTGGGTTTGAACCCTGTAACCGAGGGGCAAACAGTGCGTATTCCTATTCCTGAACTAACAGAAGAGCGCCGTGTTGAACTGGGCAAGGTTGCCCACAAATATGCCGAGCAAGGGCGTATTTCAGTGCGCAATGTGCGCCGTCATGGTATGGATGAGCTGAAAAAAGCTGAAAAAGATGGGCACATGAGTGAAGATGACCAACGCATGTGGTCTGATGAAGTTCAGAAAATTACCGATGAAAAAATAAAAGAAGTAGATGAGCTTCTGCAAAATAAAGAAAAGGAGATCATGCAAGTTTAGCATGATTAATATGGGTAAGATTGAGCAAAGCAATATAACTGAAACGCTAAGTGCGGTGCCAGCCACGGCCAGTGTGCCACGCCATGTCGCTATTATTATGGATGGCAATGGTCGCTGGGCTAAAAAGCGTAGCTTGCCACGCATTGCCGGACATAAAAAGGGCATGGATACTGTGCGTTCAGCCATTGAAACATGTGCTGAGGCTGGTGTTGAATATTTGACCCTTTATGCTTTTTCATCAGAAAACTGGAAAAGACCCGATGATGAGGTGTCTGGCCTTATGGGTTTGTTGCGCCATTATGTGGTTAAAGAGTTGGGCGAACTGCACAAGCAAGGTGTTCGGCTTAGGTTCATTGGCAGGTTAGAAGGCCTGGCTGAAGATATTCAGGATATTTTAAAATCTGCTGAAAAACGCACTGAAAACAATAGCAAGCTAACTGTTATTATTGCCCTTAATTACGGTGCGCGAGCCGAGCTTATAGATGCCTTTAAAGACCTTTTAGACAAGGTTGATGAGGGGCAGATTAAAGCTGATGAGTTAGATGAAGAAGCTATATCTAAGTCACTATATACAAAAGATTTTCCTGATCCAGATTTAATCATTCGTACCTCTGGCGAAGAGCGACTTTCAAACTTTTTATTATGGCAATCAGCCTATGCAGAGCTGATATTTGCTGATGAGCTGTGGCCTGACTTTGATAAAAAATGCCTTTTAAATGCGTTTCAAACATTTTCAAAAAGAGAACGTCGTTTTGGCGCGCGTTTATGATGGTAGTAAGTTTATGAAGTCTGAAAACAGTTTATTTAATGCCCAATTATTAACCAGATTAATTTCAGCATTGGCACTTTTACCCGTGGTTTTGGGCGCACTTTGGTATGGTGGCTTGTTTTTTATCCTGCTTTTAGCTTTGGCTGGGGGCTTGATGTTTTATGAATGGCTGCAAATGATAAAAACATGCCCTTCAAAACGGTCTTACACTGCTTGGCTGTTTTCAGGTGTTATCTATATCGCCATTCCGCTTTATGCTTTTTATTGGCTACGTCTGCAACCAGATGGTGTGTTGGTGGTTTTTTGGGTGTTTATAATGGTTTGGGCCATGGATGTTGGTGGTTATTTTGCTGGTAAAACCATTGGCGGGCCAAAAATGGCACCAAGTATAAGCCCAAACAAAACATGGGCAGGGCTAGGTGGCGGGGTATTGCTAGCCATTGTGGGGCATTTAGGTATTTATTATATTTTGGGCAGTTTAAATTTAGAGCATGACATTACATTCATGCCCACATGGGTAGCGGCAGGGGCCATGGCTGTGGTGGCGCAGGTTGGCGATTTGGTTGAAAGCCAGTGCAAGCGACATTTCCACATAAAAGATACTAGCGGTATTATTCCCGGTCATGGTGGTTTGCTAGACCGTGCTGATGGTTTGTTGTTGGTTGGCCCTGTTGTGGTGGTTTTACTGCATTTTGGCTTTATCTAGGCGTTGGAACGTAATTAATGAAAAAAACCGTAAGCATATTAGGTTCCACAGGCTCAATTGGTACCAGCACTTTGGATATATTATCCAGAAACCAAGATGATTATGAACTGGTGGCGGTTACAGCCAATAAAAATGTCTCGCTGTTAGTTGAGCAATGCAAAGAATTTAGACCCCAACTTGCGGTTATTGGCGATGAAAGCTTGTATAGCGAGCTTAAGCAAGCCTTGGCAGGTACAGGCATTGAAGTTGCCGCTGGTGGCCAAGCAATTGTTGATGCGGGTAAGCACCCATCAGATTTTTTAATGGCAGGCATTGTTGGCTCAGCAGGGCTAAAACCCACTATGGCGGCTATACGGCGTGGGGCAACAGTTGGTTTGGCGAATAAAGAGTGTTTGGTTTGCGCCGGTGAAATGTTCATGGGCGAGGTGACAAAAGCTGGTGCCACTTTGTTGCCAGTAGATAGCGAACATAACGCTATTTTTCAGGTATTTGGTAAAGACGATGCCAGTAATGTGGAGCGTATTATTCTTACTGCATCTGGTGGGCCGTTTAGAACCACCGCAAAAGCAGATATGGCAAGCATAACCCCCGAACAGGCGGTTAACCACCCAAATTGGGACATGGGGGCAAAAATATCAGTAGACAGCGCCACCATGATGAACAAGGGCTTGGAGTTGATAGAGGCTTATCATCTGTTTCCTGTGGAGATTAACCAAATAGACGTGTTGGTACACCCGCAATCGGTGGTTCACAGCATGGTAGAATATAAGGACGGCTCGATATTATCGCAAATGGGGCCACCAGATATGCGCACCCCAATTGCCTATGCATTGGCATGGCCAAAACGCATGGCCGCACCTGTTGCAAGGCTGGATTTTAACAAAACTAGCAATCTTACGTTTGAGCAGTTGGATAATGAGCGTTTTCCTGCTGTTAATATGTGCCGTAATGCACTAGAAGAGGGCGGTGCCGCACCAATTGTTTTAAATGCGGCGAACGAAATTGCGGTAGAAAGCTTTTTAAACAAGAAAATTGGCTATCTGGATATTGTAACGGTTGTGGCTCAAGCGCTTGAAAAACATAACTATTCTGCACCAGCCAGCTTAGACGAAGTAGATAATATTGACCAAAAAGCACGAGGCCTAGCTTTAGACATAATTACAGGGTTGAATTAAAAATAATAAACACGACAGATAGTTTTAGTAAGACTGGCGGATTAAGAAGGATTTTTTTTAAATGGAATTAGCAGCACCTGGGTTTTTTTACTCGGCAATTAATTTTATTATACTGTTATCTGTTTTGGTTTTTGTCCACGAATGGGGGCATTTTGCCGTAGCACGCTATTTTGGTGTGAAGGTTGATGTGTTCTCCATTGGTTTCGGTCGTGAGCTGTTCGGTTGGAACGACAAAAAGGGAACACGCTGGAAAATTTCTATTTTACCATTTGGTGGTTATGTGAAGTTTTTTGGCGATGCTAATGAAACCAGCGGCATGGCTGAGGGTTTGGACGAAATGAGTGAAGCTGACAAAGCTGTTTCTTTTCATCACAAGCCATTGGCACAGCGTGCCGCCATTGTTGCTGCGGGGCCGTTAATTAACTTTGCATTTGCTATTGTTGTGTTCGCTGGTCTGTACATGAGCATGGGCGAACCATACAGCACCAGTGAGGTTTCTGCCATTAGCGAAGATGGTGCCGCATATTCCGCAGGGTTGGAAGTGGGCGATATAATCGTGGGCATTGATGGTGCCGAGATAGATCGCTTTTCTCAGCTACAATCTATTATTAGCATAAACACTGGCGAGCCATTGGATGTTGAGGTGGATAGAGCAGGGGAAATACTTGCATTTATCGTTACCCCACAAAAAACAACTCAAGAAGACAGGTTTGGCAATACTTATGTGCAATACCGTATTGGTATTCAAAGCACACCCATAGAAATTCAGGAACACGGCGTGTTTTCATCTATTGTCAGGGCGGTTGAACGCACTGGTGAGGTGACAAAAATGATGCTGGTTACCGTGGGGCAAATGATAACAGGACGCAGAGGTTTGGACGAAATGGGTGGCCCTCTTAAAATCGCCCAATTTACAGGTCAGTCTGCTTCTTTAGGAATAATACAGTTTATATCATTTATGGCTTTAATTTCGATCAATCTTGGTTTAGTCAACTTATTCCCCATTCCTATGTTAGATGGGGGGCATTTGTTATTCTACGGAATTGAGGCGGTTAAGGGATCGCCAGTAAATGAAAAGGTTCAGGAATTAAGCTTTATGCTGGGCTTTATATTTGTTATTGGCTTGATGATATTACTGACCTTGAACGACTTGGGGCAATTTAAAGTTTGGGAAAGCATCGGTAGCTTTTTTGCAAATTAAGAATAAATAGAAAAAGGGTTTGCTTTGAATATTTCAGTTCACAAATTTAGCATGTTGAAGTTGCTTGGTGTCGTTGTTGTTATCTCTGCGTTTTACGGTTCAGGAAGCAGTGTTTCATTAGCCCAGACTAATGATCAGGATATTTGGATTTCTCAGCATCGCAAGCACCAGTTGCCGCACCAATAGAAACCACAATAATTGAACGTATTGCCGTAATTGGCAATGAGCGCATTGAGCCAGCAACAATAGCATCGTACCTAGCAGTTCGTGTTGGTGACTATTTTGACCCTGCCAGAATCGATGCCAGTTTAAAGTCACTGTATGCCACTGGGCTTTTTGCTGATGTGACAATGGAAAAAGATGGCGGTGCTTTAATTATCCGTGTTGTCGAAAGCCCCATTATTAACCGTGTAATTTATGAGGGTAACAATAAGATTAAGCGCGATGACATGAATGAAGAGGTCGTATTGCGCCCTCGTATGGTTTACACAAGAGCCAAGGTTCGTGATGCTGTTCAGCGTATTTTAGAGCTGTACCGCAAAAAAGGTTATTTTGCCGCCGTGGTTGAGCCAAAATATATCGAACGTGAGCAAAACCGTGTTGATGTTATTTTTGAAGTTACCGAAGGCCCTAAAAGCCGGGTAAGCCGCATAAACTTTATTGGTAACGAAGTTTTCAGCGATATTGAACTTAGAGGTGAGGTCGCCACTCAGGAAAGCCGTTGGTGGAAAATTTTCACTTCTGAAGACACTTATGATCCTGACCGTTTGGATTATGACCGTGAAGTTTTGCGTCAGTTTTATTTAGGGCAGGGTTATGCAGACTTTAGAATTGTTTCTGCAATAGCTGAGCTAACACCCGACCAAAAAGATTTTTTCATAACTATTACAATTGAAGAAGGCAATATTTATACTTTTGGTGAGTTAAACGTTGAAAGTGAAATTGACGAATTGCCAAGTGAAAGATTTCAAAACCTGTTGTTGATGCGTAAGGGCGGTATTTATAACGCCAAAGCAATTGAAGATACTATTGAGTATATGACCCAGGCCGCAGGTTCCAGAGGGTTTGCTTTTCTTGATGTCCGTCCGCAAATTTCTCGTGATAAAGAAACCAGAGAATTAGGTGTTACTTTCCACATTTTGAAAAGCCCTCGTACCTATGTGGAGCGTATTACCTTAAACGGTAATGTTCGCACCTTAGACAAAGTTATAAGACGCGAATTTCGTTTGGCTGAAGGCGATGCCTTTAACACCATGCGAGTTGATCGCTCTGAAAACCGTTTGAACTCATTAGGGTTTTTCCGTGAAGTGACAATTGACCGTGAGCCAGGCTCAACACCGGATAGTGTTATTTTAAACGTTAATGTTGAAGAACAGGCCACTGGCGAGTTGTCTTTTGGTTTAGGTTTTTCAAGCCTTGAAAGCTTCATACTAGATTTTTCAATTGCTGAACGTAACTTGCTGGGTAAAGGGCAGGCACTACGATTAGGTGTATCGTGGTCAGGGCGACGTAAGCAGGTTGATGTTTCATTTACTGAACCTCGTTTTTTAGGTAAAAACATACAGGCTGGTATTAACGTGTTCAGAAGGCAAATTGACAGCTATACTGAAAGCTCATTCTCAACCACCTCAACAGGTTTTTCATTAAACACTGGGTTGCCATTGTCTGAGTATGTTAGTTTAGGCACACGCTATACCTTGCGTGTCGATGATGTTGATATTGGTGGTTCGCTTGTGTCAGACTTTTTGCTGGCCTCAGCAGGCAAACAAACAACATCTCAGGTTGGTCTTACATTACAATATAACTCGCTTAACAGTTATCGTTACCCCACTCATGGTCAGCGTTTGACCTTATCTGAAGAGATTGCAGGTCTTGGTGGTGATGTTAAATATTTACGCACAATTGTTAAGTATGATTTTTATAGGCCAATTGTTGGACAGTGGATATTCCATGCTAAAGCTGAATATGGTTATATTCGTGGCTTGGGGCAGAATGTTAAAATTAACAATAGGTTTTTCCTCGGTGGACCAAAGTTCAGAGGATTTAAAAATGCAGGTGTTGGCCCGCGTGATACACGCACAAACGCCTTTCTTGGGGGTAATGCATATTATATAGCATCGGTTGGGGTGGCAATTCCACTTGGCCGTGCCGTTCAAGAAATGGGTGTAAGGGTTGATACTTTCATAGATGTGGGGGCGTTATCCAAGGTTGATCTAGAAGAGTTTGACTTTAACGGGAATCCGTTGGATAACAGTTATGTATTCAGTAATGGTAGCCCACGGGTTTCTGCTGGTTTTGGCGTAAGTTGGGAAAGTCCTTTTGGACCATTCCGTATCGATGTTGCCAGAGCCATAAGAAAACAACCATTCGATGAGCCAGAAGTAATTCAATTTAACGTTGGAACGGTATTTTAATGACAAACATTTTTACAAAAACAATGAAAGCACTTTTCATTTCACTATTTGCTATTGGCACATTAGCCATCAGCACAAACCAAGCATATGCACAGGCTACTCCTGAGGCACGTATTATATTAATCGACTTCGGTCGGGTAACAAGCGAAAGCCTTGTTGGACAAGATGTGGCAGCACAACTTGAAAGCAACAGAGCGCGTTTAGAAATTCGTGCTGGTGAGTTGGATCAAATGTTACAAGTTGAACGTCAAGAGTTAGAGCGTCAACAAAGCATCATTGCTCCAGAAGCATTTGAAGAAAGAGTTCGCGCTTTTCAACAACGTCAGTTAAACGCTCAAAATGAAATTGAGCAAACTAATGGACAGCAACAACGTGCCGCTCAACAGGCAAGCATTGAAATCCAGCGTGTTTTGCGCCCTATCATCATTGAAGTGATGGAAAGTAAGCAAGCCACAATAGTTTTTGACAAAAACCAAGCTTACCATTCAATTGGTGGTTTAGATGTTACAACTACTGTGATTGACAAGCTGAACTCAGCTCTTTCAAACTTGCCTGTAACACTGCCTAGCTCAGCTCAATAGTTGAGATAATTTAATGAGTGAAGACAGCAAAACATTGCCAGCAGTAGGCCCCATTGATGTGATGCGGATTATGGAAATGATCCCTCATCGCTATCCAATGTTGCTTGTTGACAAGGTTGAAGAAATTATCCCCGGTGAAAGTGCTATCGGGGTTAAGAACGTCAGTATGAACGAAAGCTTTTTTCAGGGTCACTTTCCCGCTCGTCCAGTTATGCCGGGGGTGCTTATTATTGAAGCACTGGCACAAACAGCCGCTGTTATGGTTGTGGAAAGTCTGGGCAGTGAAATGGAAGGCAAGCTTGTATATTTTATGAGCATTACTGATGCCAAGTTCAGAAAACCTGTTGTGCCGGGTGATGTTGTTAAGCTTCATGTGCAAAAAGACCGCGCTCGTGGTCGTGTTTGGCGCTTTAAAGCACAGGCAAAGGTAAATGATCAGGTTGTTTGTGAGGCAGGCTTTTCAGCCATGTTAGCAGACGAATAAATCGTTACTTAAAATGATAAAATAAAAGCGGGTAGCCACTTCTGGTTACCCGCTTTTTTTATAAGCTTGTTGGCTGATTTAGCCTTTATAACTACCGTTTGCCCATAGGAACAAAATCGCGCTCAGGCTCACCAGTGTAAAGCTGGCGTGGACGGCCAATTTTTTGCACAGGATCGGCAACCATTTCATTCCACTGTGATACCCAACCCACAGTTCTAGCCAGTGCAAACAGCACGGTGAACATAGATGTTGGGAAGCCCATAGCTTTCAGGATAATGCCAGAATAAAAGTCCACATTAGGATAAAGTTTCTTTTCTTTAAAGTATGGGTCTTCAACGGCCATCTCTTCTAGCTTCTTAGCAACATCAAATAATGGATCGCTTACTTTAAGTTCTTTTAACACCTGATCTGCGGCTTTTTTCAAAACCGTGGCTCTAGGGTCAAAGTTTTTATAAACACGGTGACCAAAGCCCATCAGACGGAACGGGTCAGACTTGTCTTTGGCACGGCGAATAAATTCTGGAATGCGGTCAACTGTGCCAATTTCACCAAGCATGTTCAAGCATGCTTCGTTGGCGCCACCGTGGGCAGGACCCCATAAACTGGCAATGCCTGCGGCAATACATGCAAATGGGTTTGCACCTGATGAACCAGCCAAACGCACTGTAGATGTAGATGCATTTTGCTCATGGTCGGCATGAAGCGTGAAAATAAGGTCCATAGCATTTTCTAGAACAGGGTTTACCTTATATTCTTCACAAGGAACTGCGAACATCATGTTTAAAAAGTTACCCGCATAGCTAAGTTCATTTTTAGGATAAACAAACGGTTGCCCTGTTGAGTATTTATGAGCCATAGCCGCAATTGTTGGCATTTTCGCAATTAAGCGATAACTGGCAATAATACGCTGATGCGGGTCATTAATATCAGTGCTGTCATGGTAAAAAGCTGCCAAGGCACCAACAACACCCACCATAATAGCCATGGGGTGGGCATCACGTCTAAAGCCTGAGAAAAACTTGTTCAACTGTTCGTGCAGCATGGTGTGATATGTAATGTCATGCTCGAACTTTGCTGCTTCTTCTTTAGAAGGCAACTCGCCATACATAAGCAAATAGCAAACTTCCATGAAGTTACTTTTTTCAGCTAGCTGGGCAATTGGATAGCCGCGATAAAGCAAAATACCTGCTTCGCCGTCAATATATGTAATTTTACTCTCACACGAACCAGTTGATGTGTAGCCTGGGTCGTAGGTAAACATTCCTGTTTGGCTGTAAAGTGAGCGAATATCGATTACTTTTGGACCAACAGTGCCAGAATGTATGGGTAAATCTATTGATTTACCGTCCCCCTCGAGTTTCATCTTATCTTCTGACATTTTGTTCCTTCCTAGTTAATTTTTCCAACGTATTTAATTCTTGCTAACTTGTTTAATTCTGGCCAATGACTTTTCGCGGCCTAACACATCCATAATATCGAATACGCTTGGAGACACATTGCTACCAGTTAAAGCGGCACGCATTGGTTGTGCCACTTTTCCAAGTTTTAATTCCTTTGATGCTACAAAACTCTCTACAGTTTCTAAAAGACTGTCGTGTGACCAGTTTGTAACAGCTTCGAGAGCACTACACAACTCAGCTAACATAACCCGATTATCGTTATCTAGCAATTGTTCTGCTTTTTCGTTCAGGTCTAACGGCACTGTTTTAAAATAAAAAAGTGAACTTTCCGCTAATTCAATCAATGTTTTGGCCCTGTCTTTCAGGCCAGTCATTGCTTTTACAAACAGCTCTTTTTCAGCATTCCCTAGCGTCCGTTCCAATTTTCTTTCAACAAATGGTAGTGCCTCTAACATCAGGTTTTCATGGCTAAGGTTGCGCATATAGTGCTGGTTAAAATTATCCAATTTTTTAAAATCAAACCGCGATGGTGACTTGCCAACGCCATTAATATTAAATAATTCCAGTGCTTCATCGCTACCGATAAGCTCTTTATCCTCGTAACCCCAACCAAGTCTTAGCAAATAATTGTTTAGTGCTTCGGGCAAATAACCCATATCGCGGTAGGCATCCACACCCAGTGCGCCGTGGCGTTTCGATAGTTTAGCGCCGTCAGAACCATGAATAAGCGGAATATGACCAAATTCTGGTGCTTGCCAACCTAATAAGCCATAAAGCTGTTGTTGTCTAAAGGCATTGGTCAGGTGGTCGTCGCCGCGAATAATGTGGGTAATGCCCATGTCGTGGTCGTCCACAACCACTGAAAGCATATATGTGGGTGTACCGTCGGAGCGCAACAACACCATGTCGTCCAACTGCTTGTTTGGCACTTTTACGGTGCCTTGTACCATGTCGGCAATTTCAGTAATGCCATCAGCAGGGGTTTTCAGGCGGATAACAGGTTTAATGTCTTTTGGGGCGTCGGCATGGTCGCGGTCACGCCACATGCCATCATAAGCCACCGTTCTGCCCTCAGCCCGTGCTTTGTCGCGCATTTCTTGCAACTCTTCAGGGCTGGCATAACATGGATAGGCATTGCCCGCCGCTAACAGCTCAGCCACAACCTCGCTGTGGCGGGCTTGTTGTTGTGACTGGAACACAGGCGCTTCATCGCCGCCAAGACCCAGCCAGGTCAAACCATCGTTAATGGCATCAATAGCCTCAGTGGTTGAGCGTTTTTTGTCTGTATCTTCAATGCGAACCAAATATTTGCCACCTTGCGACTTGGCAAACAGCCAGTTGAAAAGTGCAGTTCTGGCACCGCCAATGTGTAAAAAGCCCGTAGGAGAGGGCGCAAATCTGGTTACAACCTGATGATGTGTTGTTTGCTTTTTCATATTGACCTGAATAGTTGTAGATTAATTATTCTTGCCGTTGACGGCTTGGAATTCTAGTAACACAATGATTTATAAGGATCAATTATAAGATGGGTCTTAAGTTTACTTTATTTTGAATTTTTTTTGTAACGAGATAAATTAACCACATATGAGTATTGTTGAGCAGAATAAATCACCTATTTGGCAAAAAATTATCAGTAATGATGGTGTTTTTAAGCTGTTGACCCGACGGCCTTCGTTTATAGAATTTCTTGTTGCTTTCGCCATTGGCATTGCGGTTTATTTCTCCCTTAAATTTGAATTGTTTTTGTCTGACCTGTGGCTTTTAGTGCCAGTAATTCTGGTTTTAGTGTTTTTTAGCAAACAGCATTATGCCTTGCGCTTTGTTTTTAGCATGCTTGCCAGTCTGCTGGTGGGGGTGTTTTATGTGGGGTTTTATAGCCATATGGAAAATGCGCCCACTCTTACATATGAAACTGGTGTGCTTCGCTTGGAAGGTGTGGCGGTTGAGGTAAAACGCTTGGCGGGCGAGCATGAACAGTTAACCTTGGGCGAGGTAACCTACCCTGAAAGCTACAATGGTAGGCGCCCAAGCAAAGTGCGCATTACGGTTAGGGTAAATTCGCCCTTTTATGAAAGTGGCGACAAACTGCGGGTTGTGGCTGTTTTATCGCCGCCACCACGACCTGTTTATCCTAGTGGTTATGACAGCGCCCGTCAGTTTTTTTATAGTGGTATTGGGGCGCGGGGGTTTGCCATTGCCCCTGTTGAGGTGCTGTCCACCAACCCTGCGGGAGAAACTTGGTTTAGCGTTGTTGAGCATCTTAGGGACAGAATTGGTTTTGCCATCGAACAGCACTTGGATGGGCAAACTGCGGCGGTTGCCACCGCACTTTTAACTGGGCAAAAGTCAAAAATTTCAAATGACGTTAAGGAGGACATGCGCATATCAGGCTTGGCGCATTTGTTGGCCATTTCTGGTCTGCACATGGCGCTATTAACAGGGTTTTTATTCTTTAGTGTGCGGGCCTTGCTGGCCTTGTCACCGCGCATTACATTGCTGTACCCCATTAAAAAAATAGCCGCCGTAGTGGCGTGGTTTGGTGGGGCATATTACCTGTTAATATCTGGCCTTGGGGTCTCAACCATTCGTGCTTTTATTATGGTATCTGTGGTTTTATTGGCGGTTTTGCTGGACAGGCAAGCAATTTCAATGCGGCTGTTGGCCTTTGCCGCATTTATCGTGTTGTTGTTGGACCCGTCAGCACTGGTTAGTGCCAGTTTTCAAATGTCATTCTCAGCTGTGTTTGGCCTTATTGCGGTTTATGAAGGCTGGCGCAATTATGTGCATAGGCAGTATGCCAAGTCGTCTGATGGGCTGGATTATGACACTTTTAGCGAAGGCCGCACTGACAAACACCCATTACCAAAAATTTTCAGAAACAGGTTTTTTGCTTACCCTTTAGGGGTGCTTTCATCCACACTCATTGCCGAAGTTAGTTTGCTACCAGTTTCGGTTTATCACTTTCATCGTTTTTCCACATATGGCATGGCGGCAAACCTGGCGGTAATGCCCATTATGGGTTTTTGGATAATGCCTTTTGGCCTGTTTGCCTTGCTGTTGTTTCCCTTTGGGTTAGAGGGTTTGGCTCTAGTTCCTATGGGTCTGGGCATAGATGCCATGCTTTATGTGGCAAACATTGTGGCAAACGAAGAGGGCTCATCTATTCATCTTACAAATTTACCCATGTCTAGCTATGTGGCGGTGGTTATGGCGGCTATTTTCATGGTGTGGTTAAAGGGCAGGGTGCGTTTGCTCAGTGTTTTAGCCCTGTTTGGTTTTAGTGGTTATATGTGGGTGGCAAACACCCCGCCGCAGATGATTGTGGAAAATGGGGGTAAAATGTTGGCTCTAAGCGATGGCAATGGCGGTTATTATTTTACAGATCTAAGGTCGGGCAGGTTTGCCCGCAACAGTTGGGGCGAGCGTTTTGGCCTAGCTGAAACCCCGCACATTCGTGAGCTGATAAAACAACAGCAAAGAAGTGGTGAAGAAAATCCAATTAGCATAAGCTGTGATCAAAGCGGTTGTATCTATGAAATAGATGGTCGCACCATTGGCTTGCCAAAAACCTACAGTGCCGTGGCAGAGGACTGCTTGCGGGTGGATATGCTAATTACCCAATTGCGGGTGCAGGGCGTGTGCCCAACCCCAAATATAATTATAGACAGCAAGGCGTTGCGACAGGGCGGTGCCCATGCTATTTGGTTTAATGAAGAAGGTGATAATGTAACTATTAAAACTGTTGAGGGTGAGCGTGGTAAACGCTTATGGTCGTTTGGCAGTAACTAGTAACTAGTTACTAGCAACAATCTACTATTCGCCGTTAATATTTGCGCAACAAACCAACCAACTTACCCTGCACCTGAACCTGATTACTGGGTAAAATTTGTGTAGAATATGCCGCATTTGCCGGTTTTAATGCCACTTGGTGACCACGTTTGTGCAGGGTTTTCAAGGTGGCTTCTTCGCCATTAACCAGTGCCACAATAATATCGCCATTGTCGGCGGTGTTCACCTGTTTGATAATGGCGGTATCGCCATCGTGAATGCCCAGATCAACCATGCTATCGCCGCTCACTTCAAGTGCATAATGGGCACC
>DAOWAS010000053.1 GCA_030634465.1 Alphaproteobacteria bacterium
CTGGTAAAGCGGCTGGCTTGGTCGGCACCGTTTAAATAACGTTCGTGCACTATGGTGCCATTTTTAATAACCAATAAACTGGTGCTTTCTGTGCGCTCTAAATATGCGCTTAGATCAAGTTCCTCACCATCAAAGCTATATTGCATTTCCAGATCCGTTGCCATTTCAGGGTATGGCATTGGTGTGGTTGCGGCGGGCATGGCAACATGGGGGTAAATATCATCCATATTGCGAAAATTGTGCGAGCGGGTTTCAGCGTCGAATGTTGCCATCATGGCAATTGGCGGGTACTGCGACCACGGTTGGGTTAACAGCAAAACAAATGCCGCCACAATTATGGCAACAGTTAACACTATTTTTTTCAACATAACTATCCCTCAGGTTTTAAGTCTTGGCCTATTTTATATGTGAAGCACAGCTATTGTTCAACCTATGATTTATGCGTGCGACAAGCTTAATACGCTTCCATGAATAGCTATGGCCTGTATTCATATCCACATACTCAAGGGCGATCATGTTGCGGGCTTTCATAGCCTCAACCAAGTGGACAAGGAGGATGCAAATACCCCTCGTACCACTTGGTCATTTCCACTCAAAGGAAACTCTTCAGGATTAATCTTTTAACTCGGTAATTTCACCAGACAATTCGTCGATGAGCAACTGGCCTTTTTCTGCGGCAAAGCGCCCGCCATAGTTAATATTAACAATCCAGGTGCTATCTATAAGCTGAGCCTTGCCAACACGTGCTGTGTGACTAGAGGTGCCAATGCGGCTATAACCACGCTCGTTTAGATACTCTCTGGCTATTGCTCTTGCCTGGGCTTCCTCAAGGGTTGAGTTTGTCTTGTTGTGGGCAAGGCTTGGGCTTGCAAAGCTAAGTAAAAGGGTGATGGTTGCAATAATCAGCACTGCAATAATTTTAGCATTTACCTGCTTTGTATAAGTGGTCTTATTCATTTTTATTAAATAACTGTTCATGGCTTGGCTCCTTTATTTATTAACAATGTGATATTAAAATAAACAAAAAATTGAGGTTTTCAAACGATAAAACTTCATGTATATATGAGCTATATTAATAAATAGGGGTGTTTATGTCTCTTCATCCAGCGGTTCTTTCGTCTCTTCAGGTATTTTGTGCTGTGGTTAAGCATGAGAGTTTTAGTGAAGCTGCAAAGTCACTAAACATTACCCAAAGTGCCGTAAGTCACCGCATGAAACAGCTTGAAGATATTTTAGGTCTTAGCCTGATTGAACGTTCCACACGACATCTCAGAATTACAGAAAATGGTGCCCGGCTGGCCCGCACAGCACAAACAGCAATTAATGACATTGAGGGTGTGTTGGAATATATTAACAGGGCGCAAAATAATGGCCCAATTTCAATTTCTACCATTTCAGCCCTTGCCACAAAATGGTTATTGCCAAACTTGACCCGTTATAATCAAAAGCACCCCAAGCACCCCATTTCTGTTATGACTGATGAACGGGTATTGGATTTAAGGCGGGAAAACATAGATGGTGCCGTTCGTTTTGCTAAAAGTGTGGATGATACAGACCTAGACGTTACATTCATATGCCATGACCTTATTGTGCCAGTTGCCAGTCCGTCATTGAACCTGCCAGCAGGTATAATGAACAATCCTGAAGCGCTTTTAAATCACCCACTTTTGTCGGTTGTGGGCTTTCAGGTTGGTTACAAGGGCTATTCATGGGAAAGTTGGTTTGAGGCACAAAACAAAATTATGCCACAGGTAAATGAGGGCTCAAAATTTAATAGGACAGACATTGCCATGCAAGCCGTGATTGCAGGGCAGGGTATAGGCCTAACACGGGCAAGCTTTCTTGAAATTGACATGTTGGAAACAGGATTGTTAGTGCAGGTGGGTAAGGCTGTTCCATCACAGCACTCATATCATTTTGTGTGCTTACCTGAGAATGCCAATTTGCCAGCCATTGTTTCTTTTCGGGGCTGGTTAATTGAGGAAATGGGCAAAACATATGATAGGGTCGCTAAAAAGCTTTATATTTGAGGGTGACATGATGAAAAGCCAACAAGAACCAGTTGAAATTACATATTTCTCAGACGTTCTTTGCATATGGGCATATGGTGCCGAGGCGCGGCTTAAAGAATTGCAAAAAAACTTTGGCAATAAAATTAATATCTGCCACCGTTTTTCGCCAATTTTTGCCGACACCCAAGTGAAAATTGCCGAAGGGTGGGCTGATCGTGGTGGCTTTGACGGCTTTGCCCAGCATGTACAAAACATTGCTGATGGTTTGGGTCATATTAAGGTCAATGAGCAAGTGTGGCGCACTGTTCGCCCCACCACATCAGATCAAGCCCATTTATTTTTAAAAGCATTAAATATTTGCGGCATGGAGGGTCAGGGTAATAATTTTGCCCATGCTCTTCGTCAGGCATTTTTTGTTGATGCCAAAGACATTAGCAATATGGATGTTTTATATGCCCTAGCTGAACAAGAAAACCTGCCCACAGAAAAGATTAAAAATGAAATCCAATCGGGCAAGGCTATGGCCGCATTAATGGCGGATCATAAAGAGCATTATGACCAGCATATAAAGGGCAGTCCCACATATATTATGAACGATGGCAGGCAAGTGCTGTTCGGCAATGTGGGCTACAGAATATTAGAGGCCAACGTAAACGAGTTATTGAACAAGCCAAAGGGCGAGCAAGCCAGTTGGTGCTAAAAAATATTATGGAAGATATTCATCTTCTGCACTTGCATCTTGTGGCGATAAGATTATTTTAGCCGCAATAAGTAAATAACAATTATTGGGGAAAATAATTGTTAATATAAAAACAGTTGGGAGTTTTGTTAATGGGGCATTTGCCAGAGCCTGTTTCAGGCGTTTTAGAGCTTATCGGCAACACGCCGATGATCCGTCTAACCAAGTTGGACACAGGTGTTTGTGATCTTTATTTAAAACTGGAAAGTCAAAATCCGGGTGGGTCTATTAAAGACCGCATCGGCCTGTCCATGATAGAACAGGCTGAAAAAGATGGCCTGTTGAAGCCCGGCGGCACCATTGTTGAGGCCACCGCAGGCAACACTGGTCTGGGTCTTGCACTTGTGGCGGCGCAAAAGGGCTATAAGCTGATATTGGTTATACCCGACAAAATGTCACAAGATAAAATTTTCCACCTGAAAGCTTTGGGTGTTGATGTGCGCCTAACACGATCTGATGTGGAAAAGGGCCACCCTGAATATTACCAAGATGTGGCGGCGCGCATAACCAAGGAAACTCCGGGTTCGTTTTTCGTCAACCAGTTTTCAAATGAGGCTAACCCAAAGGCACACGAAACAGGAACTGGGCCCGAAATTTGGGAACAAATGGATCATAAGGTTGAGGCCATTGTTGCGGGTGTTGGCTCAGGCGGAACCATTAGCGGTTTAGGTACATTTTTCAAAAGCGTAAACCCCGACATTGATGTGGTATTGGCAGACCCTGTGGGCAGTGTGTTGGCTGAGGCTGTGTGGACAGGAACCCCCGCAACCGAGGTTGGTTCGTGGGTGGTTGAGGGTATTGGCGAAGATTTTATTCCTGATATTTTGAAAATGGAGTTGATGGACAAGGCTTATGCAATTTCAGACCATGAAGCATTAATGACAATTCGTGAAGTGCTGGCGAAAGAGGGGCTTTTGCTGGGGTCATCTAGCGGCACACTCATTGGTGCGGCGCTTAAATATTGCCGCGAGCAAACTGAGCCAAAACGTGTGGTAACTCTAGCCCCTGACACAGGCAATAAATATTTATCAAAAGCATTTAACGATTATTGGATGGAAGACCAAGGCTTTATCCAACGCGAGCAAGTTGGCGATTTGCGTGATCTAATTACCCGCCGCACCGAAGACAGAGCCGTGGTAACGGTAAAACCTGACGATACGTTGCTAACCGCTTATGGCCGCATGAAGCTTTATGATGTTAGCCAACTGCCCGTTCTAAACGAAGAGGGCAAGTTGGAAGGTATTATCGATGAGATGGATATTCTGATGGCGGTAGAGGGTGACGAGCAAAAGTTCTCGCTACCAATTTCAGAGAAAATGGCAACAAACCTGAAAACGTTGCCAAAATCGGCTGAGATTAAAGACCTGTTGCCTATATTTAACGATGGCATGGTGGCTATTATTGAAGATGATGACGGCTTTCACGGCATTATCACCCGAATTGATGTGATGAATTATTTGCGGGCAAAACTAAGAAATGAAAAACACCACTCGTTCTAATTAATTGTGGTTAAAGGAATTAAAAAAATGAAAAAAAATAAACTAGGGTTTGCCACTCGTGCAATCCACGCAGGGCAGCAACCAGACCCAACCACAGGGGCAATTATGACCCCAATTTACGCCACTTCAACCTATGTTCAGACCAGCCCCGGTGTGCATAAGGGTTATGAATATACCCGCTCGCACAACCCCACACGTCAGGCATATGAAGATTGTATTGCTAGCTTAGAGGGTGGCTCACGTGGTTTTGCTTTTGCTTCAGGCATGGCGGCGGCAGCAAATGTGTTGGAGCTGTTGGACAGCGGCGATCATGTTATTGCTATGGACGACCTGTATGGTGGAACATACCGTTTGTTTAATGATGTTAGAAAACGCTCCGCAGGGCTAAACTTCACCTTGGCTGACCTTAGCAATTTGGACGAGCTTGATGGCTTGGTTCAAGAAAACACCAAAATGATCTGGGTGGAAAGCCCAACAAACCCCATGTTGAAGCTGGTTGATTTAGAAGCCATCGCCAGTTTTGCCAAAAAACACGGGCTGATATCGGTGTGTGATAACACCTTTGCTTCACCCGTAGCACAGCGACCAATTGAGCATGGCTTTGATATGGTATTGCATTCAGCCACCAAATATCTAAACGGTCATTCTGACATTATTGGCGGTGTTGTTGTAGTTGGCAATAATGAAGAGCTGGCTGAACGTGTTTGGTATATTTTAAATTCTGTTGGCGGCGTGCAAAGCCCGTTTGACAGTTTTTTAGCAATGCGCAGTTTAAAAACATTGTCTGTGCGCATGGAACGCCACGCTGAAAATGCTATGACAATTGCGGCGTGGCTAGAGGCGCACCCAAAAATTGAACGGGTTATTTACCCGGGGCTACCATCGCACCCACAGCATGAGCTGGCAAAGCGTCAGATGGATAATTATTCAGGCATTATCACCGCCTTTATCAAAGGCGATATTGAAGACAGCCGCAGGTTTTTAGAGCGGGCACAGGTGTTTTCATTAGCCGAAAGCCTAGGCGGGGTTGAAAGCTTGTTGGATCACCCTGCAATTATGACCCATGCCTCTATTCCTGTTGAAGAGCGGGAAAAACTTGGCATAACCGATGGTTTGGTACGTTTGTCTGTTGGCATTGAAGATGTTGATGACCTAATAGCTGACTTGGAGCAGGCTTTAAAATAAGACTGAGCCTCATTTTAACCATTTTATTAAGGCTTCATGCTATATTATGACTTATGGTTAATTTGAAACTGCTTTTAATGGGTGAAATGTGGCGCAAGCTGATGACAACGAAAAGCTAAAAAACGCCACCCCAGCAAAGGGCGGCGAAAAAAGCTTGGTGCGTAATGTAAAAAGCTTTCCCATGGCATCTTTTCTCATCAAGGGTGCTTTGCGTCCGCACATGGTTACATTTTTCAATTTCGCCCGTGAGTTAGACGATTTAAGCGACAACACTGACATTATGCCTGATGACAAATTAGCTCGTTTAACGGCCATGACCCAAGTGTTAGAAGGCAAGTTTAGCGATCCTGATTATGACGCAAGTTTGCGTATGGCGGCTAGCTTGAAGGTTACGGGTGTTAGCGAAAAGCACTGCCTGAACATGATAGATGCGGCAAAACAGGATGTTGACAAATCAAGGTATGAGAACTGGGGCGAGCTGATAAATTATTGCGAGCTTTCAGCCGCACCAATTGGCAGATATTTATTAGATCTGTACGGCGACAATAAAAAAATATACCCCCTTGCGGATGCACTGTGTAATGCCTTGCAAATTATCAACCACATTCAGGACTGCCGTGAGGACTATATAAATCTTGATAGGGTTTATTTACCGCAAGATATTTTAAACAAACATGGTGTTCCACTAAGTGATTTAGAGAAAGACAGTTGCACTCCCGAGCTTCGCGCCGTTTTAAACCAGTGCCTTGATATGGTTGATGAGTTGTTGGAACACGCCGCCACCCTGCCAGAAGAGGTGGCGTCAAAGGCATTAGGCGTGGAAGCTGCGGTTGTTTTAAGGGTGGCGAAAAAGCTAACCAAGGGGTTGAGAAAAAAAGACCCATTAAGCGGCCCTGTAATGTTAAATCGTTTTCAATATATGTCTGCGGGCTTTCGTGGTGTGTTTTCGTTCCCGTTAGCCTGAGGATGTCCATTAGCTTGATAGTTTTCCCGATAAGGTTTACTAGGTGGTATAAATAGAATTTATGAGGCAATAAAAATGGCGGTTAAAACCCCACTGTTGGATCAAGTGCCAAACCCCAAGGCATTGCGAGAGCTAAGCCCAGATCAACTGCCCCAGTTGGCGGATGAGTTGCGGGCAGAAACTATTGATGCTGTTTCCAGTATTGGTGGTCACTTGGGCGCAGGTCTTGGTGTGGTTGAGCTTACAGTTGCCCTGCATTATGTTTTTGACACCCCGAAAGACCGTCTGGTTTGGGATGTTGGTCACCAAGCTTACCCCCATAAAATTCTTACAGATCGCCGTGATAAAATTCGCACCATTCGTCAAAAAGGTGGCCTTTATGGTTTTACCAAACGAAGCGAGAGCGAATATGACACCTTTGGTACAGGTCACAGTTCCACCTCTATTTCAGCAGGTTTGGGCATGGCGGTTGCTAGCGAATATAAGGGGTTAGATAATAATGTAATTTCGGTTATTGGCGATGGTTCCATGAGTGCAGGCATGGCTTACGAAGCCATGAATAATGCGGGTGGTTTGCGCTCTAAAATGATTGTGGTGCTAAACGATAACGGCATGTCTATTGCCCCTGCGGTTGGTGCCTTAAGCCATTATTTGTCTAGGTTGATGTCATCTCAAGGGTTTTTGTCCTTGCGGGATATTGGTAAAAAAATGGCTAACAAGTTCCCCGATGGCATGAAAACCATGGCAAAACGGGCTGATGAATATGCCCGCGGTATGTTAACTGGTGGCACATTGTTTGAAGAGCTGGGTTTTTATTATGTAGGCCCTGTTGATGGTCATGACTTAGAACATTTAATTCCTATTTTACAAAATGTGCGTGACGCCGAAGATGTTGGCCCCATTTTGTTGCATGTGGTTACAGAAAAAGGCCACGGTCACCCATTTCCACAAAACGAGCGTGAAAAATATCACGCCGTGGGCAAGTTCGATGTGGTTAGCGGCGAGGCGGTTAAGTCAAAATCAAACGCCCCTAGCTATACCAAAGTTTTCGCTGATGCCTTAATCGAAGAAGCTTATAGGGACAAAGACATTGTTGCAATTACAGCGGCAATGCCGTCAGGCACAGGGCTTGACCTTTTTGAAGAAAAATTCCCTGATAGATATTTTGATGTTGGTATTGCCGAACAACACGCCGTTACATTTGCTGCAGGTTTGGCGTGTGAAGGGTTAAAACCATTTACCGCTATTTACTCAACATTTTTACAACGTGCTTTCGACCAAGTTGTACATGACGTTGCCTTGCAAAGCTTGCCTGTTCGTTTCGCCATTGACCGTGCTGGTTTGGTGGGGGCTGATGGTGCCACCCATGCGGGCAGTTTTGATGTTGCGTATTTATCCATGTTGCCAGGCATGGTGATAATGGCGGCTAGTGATGAGGCTGAATTAAAACACATGGTGGCAACGGCGCGCGCCATTGACGATGGCCCCAGTGCATTTAGATACCCCCGTGGTTCTGGTGTGGGTGTTGAAATGCCAGATGTTGGTGTGCCGCTTGAAATTGGCAAAGGCCGCATAGTTTGCGAGGGCACAAAAATAGCAATATTGTCCTTAGGCGGGCGCTTGCAGGAAAGTTTGAAGGCGGCTGAAGAGCTTGGCGCACTAGGGCTTTCAACCACCGTGGCAGATGCCAGATTTGCCAAACCTGTGGATGCTGATCTGGTTCTTAGCTTAGCCAAAAACCATGAGGCTCTTATAATTATTGAAGAAGGCTCAATCGGTGGTTTTGGCTCACACGTCTTGTCGTTATTAGCTGAAAAAGGTGTTTTGGATAATGGCCTGAAGGTCAGATGTATGGGTATTCCTGACCGCTTTTTGGCTCATGCTGAACCCAAAGAACAGTATGAAGATGCAGGCCTAATGGCTGAAAATATTATCATAACGGCTTTAAACGCTATGGGCATGGAAAGCATTTCCACCAGCCGAAAGGCTACTAATAGCTAGGCTACTAATAGCTAAGCCAATAATAGCTAAGCCAATAATAGCTAATACTTCTTTCTAGTAAATTGGGGGATTTCATGAAAAGATTTTTAAAAAGCATATTGTTTTTACTGCTGTTTTTCGCTGTAGCCATTGTCTGGTTTTTAAATTTTCATAAAGTTAATGGTGTGGCTGAGGCTAGCAATCATTGCCGTGTAACCCAGTTCCATGTTGAAAACGGTGGTGGCGAAATTGTTTTTGGCTCTGAGGATATGGAGATAGATGCCGAAAATGGTTTGGCTTTCATTTCTGCTTACAACCGCACGCTCGTAGCGGCTGAGGTTAAGGCAGGTGGGGAAATTAGCGAAGGCGGCATGTATGTGTGGGACCTAAACGCTTATCCACCAAACGCTGAATATATTGAGGTTAGAGATATATCCACAACTGTGCGGGCGCAAATAGAGTTTCGCCCCCACGGCACATCTATGCTTAGGGGCGATGGCTGGTGGCGATTTTTTGTTGTGAACCACGCCTTTCCATTGGTTGATGGCAAGCCAGAGCATTTGGGGCAGGTGCTTGTTTTAGACTATTTAAATGGCGAACTGGCGGTGGAAGAGGTTATCTCGGCATCAATAATGTGTTCGCCAAACGATGTGGCAAGTTTAGGCCCCAAGCAGTTTTTAGTTACTAATGACCACGGCGCTTGTGATGAGGCTGGCAAATTTCGCGAAGAAATGATGGGTCATAAGGTTTCCTACCTGCTGTATTGGGATGGCAGTACCATGCAGCAAGTGGCGGGTGGTTTTGCTTATGCTAACGGCATTAGCATTTCGCCCACCAACCCTAATGAGGTTTATTTAGCCGCAACCAGAGAAGAAAAAATTCATGTGTTTGATGGTGAAAAGCTGTTGTCAGGTGGTCTGCACCAACCTAGCGATAGTTTTACAGTGCCTTTCAGCCCCGATAATTTAACTTGGGATATTGATGGTCGCTTAATTGTGGCGGGTTTTCCAAACCTTTATCGTTTTGCCGCACACCGCACAGGTTTGTTTGGCGACGTGGCAACTCCTGCCATTGCCATGGCAATTAGTGAGCCAAAAACAAACCCGCAAAGGGAAGTGCTGTTTAACAACGAAACAGGCCTAATGCGCGGGGCAACGGTGGCTAGTGTTTACGAGAACTACACCATTGCCACATCGGTTTTTGATGAAAATATTCTCATCTGTGAAAACTGATTAGATACCCTTTAGCTCGTCTTGGGACAGGGTTTTAATCACGGCATCAACACCATCAATTAACCTGTCGATAATGTCATCAACCTGCGCTTTGTTAATAATAAGCGGTGGTGACAAGGCCACACTGGTCACACTTGGCAATGCCCTAACCACCAAGCCACGTTCATAACACGCCTCTAAAATGCGGGCGGGCAGTTTTAATGCAGGGTCGAAAAATACCTTTTTCTCTTTGTCGGCAATAAGCTGAATGGCCGCCAATAAGCCATGACCACGCACCTCGCCAATATGCGCGTGGTTTTTAAACCGCTCGTTTAGCTGATTATGCAAATAAGCACCTGTGCTTGCGGCGTTTTCAATTAGCTTTTCACTTTTTATAAGCCCAAGGTTTACATTAGCTACCCGCGCGCCAATGGGGTGGCCTGAATATGTATAGCCATGGGAAAAACCACCCAAAGTTTCTGAGCCATATTTCAACACCTGCCAAATTTCATCACTGATAAACGATGCCGACATGGGAAAATAGCCACTGGTCAAACCCTTTGCCGTTGCCATCATATCAGGCTCAATGTCATACAGCTCACTGCCAAAACCAACGCCTAGCCGCCCGTAACCACAAATAACCTCATCAGCAATCATTAAAATATCATATTTTTTAAGCACAGCTTTTATGGCTTTAAAATAGCCTTTGGGCGGGTTTATAACCCCACCAGCACCCATTATTGGCTCAGCTATAAATGCGGCAACAGTGTCTGGCCCTTCGGCTATAATCATGTTTTCTAGGTTTTGCGCCATGCGGGCTGAAAACTCTTCTTCGCTTTCGCCAACACCGTGATAGCGATAATAATGCGGACAATCAGTGTGGAGAATATTTTTTATGGGCAGGTCAAAGGCATTGTGAAACCCCTTTAGTCCCGTCAGGCTAGCGGCAGAAATGCTGGTGCCGTGGTATGCGTTCATGCGAGAAATTATTTTTTTCTTTTTCTCTCGCCCCTTCAAATTATTATAATGCCAAACTATTTTAACCAGTGTGTCGTTGGCATCAGACCCGCTAGAGCCAAAAAATACCTTGGTTAATTTTGCTGGTGTCATATCAATAAGGGTTTGCGACAGTTCAATTTGCGGTTGGTTCGACATGGCGCCAAACGTATGGTAATAGCCCAGTTCAGACGCGCCAGTTGCCATGGCTTCGGCTATTTCTGTACGGCCGTAACCAACATTAACACACCATAAACCAGCAATGCCATCTATCAGCTTGTGGCCAGTGTCGTCATAAATATGCACACCCTTGCCGCGTTCAATAATTCTTGGGCCCTTTTCTAAAAGCTGGGTTATAGATGTGGCGGGGTGCAAAATATGTTGTTCATTGCCGAGATTTGGATTGTTTTTATCTGTCATGTTTTCTACCTATTTTTATTTAGGGTTATATTATTTACACACTGTTCTTTGGACAAGAAAAATGTGAAATATAAATGCATTATAAGTTGCTAGCTTTAGGCTTGTTGACACCAAGCTTAAAACGTTCAAACTAGCATATTGGGGCAATAATTAAGGATAAGGACACACATGTTTGTCATTAGACCCGTAAAAACAACTGATCTGGACGATCTGGTTCGCTTGGCAGCAGGGGCTGGCAGTGGGTTAACCACCTTGCCCGCCAACAAAGACGTGTTGGCTGAGCGAATTGAGCTTTCCATAGATAGTTTTTCAAATAATTTTGAAGGTGTTGATGAGCAGTATTATTTTTTTGTGGCTGAGGATTTAGCCAAAAGACAGGTTATTGGCACATCAGCCATTTTTGCCAGTGTGGGCAAGGTTAACCCATTTTATAATTATAAAATACTAAACCTGATGCAGGTTTCCAAAGAGCCTGCCATTAAGGTTGAAACACAGCTTCTTTCATTATCCAACGACTATTCGGGTGCTAGCGAGCTTGCCACATTGTATTTAGACCCTGCTTACCGCTCCACTGGTGTGGGGCGGGCATTGTCTAAAAGCAGATATTTGCTTATGGCATCATACCCCATGCGGTTTGCCGAAATTGTCATGGCTGAAGTACGTGGTTGGACCGATGACAATGGTCAAAGTCCGTTTTGGAATGCGGTTGGTCGTAATTTCTTCAATATGGAATTTTCCGAAGCTGATAAAATTAATGGTCAGGGCAATAACCAGTTCATTGGCGACCTGATGCCCAAATTTCCAATTTACACCAACTTGTTGCCCGAAAGTGCAAGGTCAGTTATCGGCAAGCCCCATGTTAAATCTGATGCGGCATTAAAACTGCTGGAAAAAGAAGGCTTTAAACTGCGCGGTGCTGTGGATATTTTCGATGCTGGCCCTATTGTTGAGGCACATATAGATCATATAAAATCTGTAGCAAATGCCACCAAAGCTATTGTCAGCGTGGTGGATGATCTGCCTGAGGGCAAACCTTCGTTGGTCGCAAACCCGTATCTTGATAATTTTAGAGTTATAAATGTTCCTATTTCTTTGAAAGACAATAATAGCGGTAAAATTCTTATAGATGCTGAAAGTGCCAAGGTTTTAGGCGTTGAAACAGGCATGGAAGTTATTTATTTGCCAACAGCAGATACTAACAACACATAAGCCAACGGGATAAGTTATGAGTGAAGAAGTGCTTTTCATAAATGGTGTTTGGCAGGCGGGTTTGGGTGCTGATATGCAATCAATTTCGCCTATAGACAGCGCGGTTATTTGGCGCGGTAATGAGTGCAGCCAAGCGCAGGTAAATGATGCTGTTGTTTCCGCCAAAAATGCTTTTCAAACGTGGCGAGCAACCTCGCTTGATGAGCGTATTGCGATACTTGAAAAGTTCGCCGCCACCTTGGACGGCGAAAAAGAAGCCTTAGCACGCATTATAGCTATGGAGACTGGCAAAGCGTTGTGGGATGCCGTGGGTGAAGTTGGTGCCGCGGTGGCAAAAATAGCCATTTCGGTAAAGTCATACTACGAGCGCACAGGGGTAAAAACCAGTACAAATAGCGGTGTGCGCACACACTTAGAACACAGACCACACGGTGTTATGGCAATTTTTGGCCCTTATAATTTCCCCGTGCACCTGCCAAATGGGCATATGGTTCCTGCATTGTTGGCGGGCAATACTGTTGTTTATAAACCAAGCGAGCTAACACCAAAGTCTGCCGAATTTGTTGTTAAGATATGGCAACAGGTTGGTTTGCCTGACGGGGTGTTAAATTTGGTTCATGGCGGCGGCGGTGTGGGGCAAATGTTGGTGGCGCACGGCGATATTAATGGCGTGCTGTTTACAGGCAGTGTGCCCACGGGCAAGGCCATATCAAAAGCATTAGCCACAAGATTAGATGTTATTACAGCGTTAGAACTGGGTGGTAACAACCCGCTAATTATTGGCAATGTGGGCGATGTAGAAGCCGCCGCACTGGTAACCATACAATCGGCGTTTATCTCATCAGGGCAGCGTTGCACCTGCGCTAGGCGGCTTATTGTGCCAAATGGCGAGCAAGGCGATGTTTTTATTGCTAGCTTGGTGGCAATGATGGGGCGTATAGAGGTTGGCAACCCGGTAGGCGATCCGCAACCATTTATGGGGCCACTGATTAGCGAACAAGCCGCGGCTAATGTTTTAGCCGTGCAGGCTAAGCTGTTAAGCCAAGGTGGGGTTCCATTAAAAGCGGCGGAGCAGTTGCAGGGTGGTGCTGCATATATTTCACCGAGTTTAATTGATGTCACAAGTGTGGCTAATCGTAGCGATGATGAGTGTTTTGGGCCACTTTTGCAGGTTATTCGTGTGGATAATATGGCTGGGGCATTTATGTCTGAGGCATTAGCTGAAGCTAACAATACCAAGTTTGGTTTGGCGGCGGGGCTGTTGTCAGATGATATCAGTGAATATGAAATGTTTAAAAACACCATTACCGCAGGCATTGTAAACTGGAACAAGCCATTAACAGGTGCCAGTAGCGCGGCACCATTTGGTGGTGTGGGCGACAGTGGTAACCACAGACCAAGTGCATATTATGCCGCTGATTATTGTGCCTTTCCTGTTGCTAGTTTGGAAGATGATGCGGATAAGTTGACCGAGCAGGCTTTGCCCCAAGGAATTTTACCTCAGGGGATTTCGTCATGAACAAAAATGACAAAACGCTAGAGATAAATTTTGATGGCCTTATTGGCCCTAGCCATAATTATGCGGGTTTGAGCTTTGGCAACCTAGCTTCAGCCAAAAACAAAGCTAAAGCCTCAAACCCAAAAGAGGCCGCTTTGCAGGGCTTGTATAAAATGAAGGTTTTGGCAGGGCAAGGTGTGCCTGTTGGAGTTTTGCCACCCCATGAACGCCCCCATGTGCCAACCTTAAAACGTCTGGGTTTCACAGGTAGTGATGCTGAGGTGGTTGAAAAGGCAGGGCGTGACAATCCTGAGCTATTGCGAAACTGCTCAGCCGCATCTGCCATGTGGACAGCCAATGCCGCAACCGTCTCGCCCAGTAGCGACACTGGCGACGGCAGAGTGCATTTTACCCCCGCTAACCTTACCGCCATGTTTCACAGGTCAATCGAAGCACCAGTTACAGGTCGGGTTTTAAAAAGCATTTTTGCTGATACTCGCCACTTTGCCCACCACGAGCCATTGCCTGGCGGGGTGCAGTTTGGCGACGAGGGCGCGGCAAACCACAATCGTTTTTGTGGCGCGTATGGCAACGAAGGTTTGGCACTGTTTATCTATGGCAAAAAAAGCTTTGCTGAGGGTAATTTCCCGAAAAAATTCCCCGCACGACAAAGCTATGAGGCATCAGCCACCATTGCCCGCCAGCATGGTTTGGCCGAAGGTAATGTGATGTTCGCCCAGCAAAACCCTGCGGCTATTGACGCAGGTGCGTTCCATAATGATGTGGTGGCGGTGGCAAATAAAAATGTGTTTTTTTACCATGAAAAAGCATTTGAAAATCCGCAAAAACTAATGGCTGATATGGCGGCTAAATCGCCAAATATTCCGTTTAAGTTTATTGAGGTTGGCGAGGCTGATGTGCCGCTGTCCGATGCAGTTAAGTCCTATTTATTTACCTCGCAACTTATTAGCCAGCCAAATAGCGATGGCAAAATGATACTTGTTTTACCAACTGAGGTTGAGGCCACGCCATTA
>DAOWAS010000127.1 GCA_030634465.1 Alphaproteobacteria bacterium
GCCCTGTTTCATAGCTTAGTTTCGGCTGGCCCGCATATTGCCCGCCACGGGTGGCATGGGCGCGCTCATGGGTGCGAACTTCTCGGTCTCTAGACTTTAACGCTTCAACCGCCGCTTTTTCCTCACCGCTTAATTGGCCCTGTTTTGGCTGTTCAGTTGTTTGGCTTTCACTTTTGGATGTTTGTCCAACTTCTTGTGCGGCAAAAAGCGTGTTGCCGCTTACCAAGTTTGTCTGTCCCACGTTTGGGCGTTGGTTCACCTCAGCCCGCGATGTGGCTTGGTTTATCTGGGTTTGGGTTTGCGCTTGCTCTTGGGTGCGGTTGTGTCCCAAAACCTGTGGCTGTACAGCACTCGCATTATATATACTATTAATCTTCATAAGTTGGGTTAGTATATCATAATTGATGTTCAATATAAAAATCACTCTAAAGTGAGGTGGTTAATATTGGCTTAGATGTATTTAATGGGGCCAGGGTTTAAATGGGGCAGGTATTTAAATTAGTTTATGGATGGAATTACCCTAAGTATTGACCAAGATGCACAAAAGTTCCTGACAGGGTTGCTGGCATTCATTATGTTTTCAGTGGCGATGGGTCTTAAAATACCGCATTTCAAACTGTTAATGGCACGACCAAAGCCTGTTGTTTATGGTCTGGTGGCTCAGTTGTTTGCCTTGCCTCTGCTTACAGTTATAATTATTTATCTTCTGCAGCCAAGTGCAAGCATAGCATTGGGCATGATTGTGGTTGCCAGTTGCCCCGGGGGCAATGTATCAAATTTTTTAACTACCATATCCAAGGGCGACGTTGCCTTGTCGGTAACCCTAACCAGTATTGCCAGTATTTCTGCGGTAATTTTAACCCCTGTGGCTATTATTTTCTGGTCTGACCTTATTCCCAGCACCGCCAGTTTAATTGGTGAAATAGACCTGAATGTTATGCATTTCTTGTCGCAGACCATTTTAATTCTAGGTTTGCCATTGTTATTTGGCATGTGGTTGGCACATAAAGCACCAAAATTTGCCACACTTGTTGGCCCTTATCTGCGCCATGTATCTTTCGCAATTCTTATATTTTTCATTATTGCTATGGCTATGAAAAACAAAGAACTGTTTTTAAATTATGGCATGATTATTTTCCCGTTAGTTATATTACACAACAGCTCCGCATTGCTGTTGGGCAATATTGCTGGTCGTATGGCAGGTGGTGGCACGGCCTCAACCCGCGCCATTACATTTGAGGTGGGTATACAAAACTCAGGCCTTGGTTTGGTAATATTACTAAGCCAGTTTAACGGCTTGGGCGGGGCGGCACTGGTAACAGCCACATGGGGGCTTTGGCATATTGTTTCAGGACTGCTACTATCAAGATACTATAAATTTAGGGACAAAAGTTCAGGGGGTTAGTTATGTTCGATATTAAAATTATTAACGGCACAATTGTTGATGGCACTGGTGCCAAGCCATACCACGATAATGTGGCTGTTAAAGATGGTGAAATTGTTGAAATTGGTAGCTGTGATGGTGATGCCACTAAAACAATAGATGCCAAAGGTGCCATAGTAACCCCCGGTTTTGTTGATCTGCACACCCATTATGATGGGCAAATTTCGTGGGACGATGCCTTGCAACCATCAGTTAACCACGGTGTTACCACCGCCATTATGGGCAGTTGCGGTGTTGGTTTTGCCCCTGTTCGTGAAAAAGATCACGATCTTCTCATTCGTTTAATGGAAGGGGTTGAGGATATTCCCGGTGTTGCGCTTGCTGAGGGGCTGACATGGAACTGGGAAAGTTTCCCCGAATATATGGATGCCATAGACGGTTTCCCCCATGCCATAGATTTTGCCGTGCAAGTGCCGCACGACCCATTGCGGGTTTATGTAATGGGCGATCGCGCCACATATGACAACCCCGCCACCAAAGACGACATTGCTGAAATGCGCCGTTTAACCCGTGAGGCGTTAGAAGCGGGCGCGGTTGGTTTTACCACTGGGCGTTCAGACGTGCACCGTTCTGCTGATGGCGACTGGACACCATCGTCAGAAGCCACGGTGGATGAATTGTGCGGCATTGCCAAGGCATTTGACGGTTTGGATCACGGTGTGTTGCAACTGGTTAATGACTTTAACATAGAGCGCGACGGTGACCATTTTGATGCTGAATTTGATATTATTGAGGCCTATGCCAAAACTGGCGGTAAACACCCAACATCTATTTCACTTATGCAACGCGATTTTGAACCCAAGCAATGGCAACGCATTATAAAACGTGCTGAAGAAGCTGGTGAAAAGGGCATTACCATTCGCATGCAGGTGGCGCCGCGTGCCATTGGGGTGATGATTGGTCTGCAATGCACCTTCCACCCATTTATGGGTTTTCCTAGTTATAAGGCCATTGCTAACCTGCCGTTGGGTGAGCGTGTGGCGGCAATGAAACAGCCTGAGTTTAAAGCCAAATTGCTAAGTGAAAAATCTGAGAAATTGGCGGGTGATGGTTCGTCAGTGCCGCCGCTGGTGGATACATTTTTGAACGCTATTGATATGGTGGCGTGTAAAATATTTGAACTGGGTGAAGAGCCAAAATACGAACAGCCTATTGAAAACTCGCTTTATAAACGTGCCCAAGAACAAGGTGTTTCTAGTTTAGAGGCCATTTATGATGCTTTGCTGAAAGATGATGGCAAGGCACTGTTATATTTCCCAATTTATAATTATACCGAATTTAATTACGACAATGTTAGAACCATGATGGAACACCCATTGGCACTTATGGGCTTGTCAGATGGTGGCGCCCATGTGGGCACGGTGTGTGATGCAAGCTTTCCCACATACTTGCTGTCATATTGGACCAAGGGTCGTGAGAAGGGTAACCACATAACGTTGGAGCGTGCGGTGCAAATGCTCAGCCAAGATATTGCAAACTATGTTGGCATGAATGACCGTGGCACGCTTGAGATTGGTAAAAAAGCTGATATTAACATTATAGACATGGAAAAATTATCCCTCAAGCAACCACGCATGGTGCAAGACCTGCCCGCAGGTGGACAGCGTTTGCTGCAAGACGCGGTGGGTTACAGGGCTACATTGGTTTCTGGCGTGCCTGTGCTTGAAAATGATGTTTTAAATGCTGAACGTCCCGGACGTTTGGTTCGCATGGGGCAATAGTGGGGCAATAGTGGGGCAATAGGTAACGGTATATGGCAAGCACAAATTCATCAATGTTGGCACTGGGAACCAAGCTACCAGATTTTAGCTTGGCTGATGCTTATGGAAAAACCTTCACCTCAACTGATTTGTTAGGTGAAAAGGGCTTGCTGGTAGCTTTTTGGTGTAACCATTGCCCTTATGTGAAGCACCTGAAATCCGCTTTTTCAGAGCTTGCCAGAAATTACATGGGAAAAGACATGGGTGTTGTTGCTATCAATTCTAACGATGCCAGTCAGTACAGCAATGATGACCCTGCGGGTATGCGGGCGGATATTGCCGAGTTTAATTATGCCTTCCCATATTTAATAGATGCTAGCCAAAGTGTTGCCCTTGAGTTTAACGCTGTTTGCACCCCAGAGTTTTATTTGTTTGATGGTGCGGGCTTGTTGCAATATCGCGGGCGGTTTGATGCCTCAACCCCGCGCAATGACAAACCCATAACTGCTTTTGATATAAGCCAAGCGCTTGATGCCGCCATAAACGGTGGTAAGATTTCAGACAAGCAACACCCGTCGGTTGGTTGCAGTATAAAGTGGAAAGTTTGAACTTATGTGGGCAAAAATGAAAAAAGTGTTGGGTAACGTTTTGGGCAGAGAAGTGGCTGTGGCCAACCACCCCACAACACAAGAGCCTTTGGATATTGGCCTTGGTGATGAGGACACAATTATCTGTTCCAATTGCGCAACCCCGCTTACGGGTGGGTTTTGTGCCAGTTGCGGGCAAAAAAACACCAGTTTAACTCGCCCCATTTGGTATCTTATATCTGACCTAACCGAAGACATTATTTCAAAAGACAGCAAACTGTTTAGAAGCATAGGGCAAATAATTTTTCACCCAGGCTCTTTAACACGTGACTTTATGGACGGTAAACGCGCACGGTTTATTCCACCAGTGCGGTTTTATCTTTTATGTACGTTGACATTTTTCATAACCTTAGCTGTGGCTGATGTTGCCATATGGAAAATAGAATTTATTGAAGAAGCACCAATTAACCAAGAAGATGCCTTGGCAGAAGCCGAGAGAATAAAAGGTGAAGTGCAGGCAGAATTGGCGGAAAATGGTGTTGCTGTTGATATACCCGAGGGCGATGTCACATTGGGCGGCGGCAGTGTAACAATCGCAGATGGTAGTGGTTTTGATGTGCGTAGTGGCATGTTCCAACCCGCCGAGCCAAGTGCAGATGCTATTGCCCTGCCAGAAGGTGCCTTTGATGACAATAAGGAAGACTTGCAACAATCTATTGATAAGCAAGGCGAAGATAGCTTAGAGGGGCAAATTATGGGGCAGGTTATTACGGTCTTGGATGGGCTTGTTCATGTGTCCCAAGACCCCAGAAAACTTAACGGCGTGCTTAATGACTGGCTGTCACGGGTGATGATTTTTCTCCTGCCGTTTTTTGCTTTGTTGTTACGGTTTTTTTACTGGAAGCGGGAAAACTGTTTGATGAAGCAGTTGGTCTTTTCCCTGCATTTTCATTCGGCAGTATTTTTGATGATGACATTTTTAATTATAGCGCAGTCTGTTTGGGGGGCGGTGGTCAGTTCCACCATGTTCTTTGCCATCGTGCCGCTATATCTGTTTATTGCGATGAAGGTTGCAAACAGGCAGGGCTATATAAAAACCATTTTCAAGTTTTTATCGGTATCGCTTTTTTACATCATAACTTTAAGCATAACGGTGGGGCTTACACTTATGCTTAGTCTTTCTGAGATTTAGAGCTTGGCCGAGATTTAAGAGCTGGGCTGAAATTTAAGTGATAGTGAATTTGTGCAATATCTAAGCCCTGTTGGCCTAGGACCATCAGGAAAAACATGCCCTAGGTGCGAACCACACTTGGCACATTTTATCTCCACCCTAACCATGCCCAAGCTGTTGTCTGATATCTCCAATATGGCATCTTTGTTTAGGGCGTCATAAAAACTGGGCCAACCTGACCCTGAATCGTATTTAGCGTCAGACGAAAACAACGAGGCATCACACGCAGCACATGCATATGTACCGTCAGCTTTTTCGTTTAATAATTCACCAGAAAAAGCAGGCTCGGTTGCTCCCCCACGGCAAACAGCAAATTGCTCGTCTGACAGTTTGTCGCGCCAATGTTTATCATCATTTTCAGGCA
>DAOWAS010000155.1 GCA_030634465.1 Alphaproteobacteria bacterium
CCTGCGATAATATTGCCGCTGGTGCTGAGCATAAAACGGCAGTAGAGGCAGAGTTTTTGCGGGTTATGGGTGTTTTAAACAACCATTTTAACCATAGTGATTTTATTTTAGGTGGCAGGCCATGTTTGGCTGACTTTGCCATTTATGGTGGCTTGAAAGCGCATTTTATTAATGACCCAACACCGCAAGCATTGCTTGAAAAACACTGCCCTAATGTATTGGAATATGCCACACGGGTGGAAGGCAGTTTTGCTATGGGCGAGGTTGAAAGCTGGCCTGAACCAGACGGCAAATTACCCGCAACATTGTTAGATTTGTTGGCTGAAATATCAGGTAATTTTCATACATTTATGGCGGCAAATAAAGCGGCCATAAAGGCAGGTGCCGCAAATGTAACTTGTGAGTTGGAAGGTTTTGGCACTTGCACAATTGTTAGCCGAAACTATACCGAGCAGTGTCGTTTGGAGCTGGTTGATGTGTTGGCAAAACTAAGCCAAGAACAACGAAGAAAACTAGATGCTTGGTTGGCTGATACAAATGTGCTTGAGATATATAAATCAGCTTAGCTGATGCTGTAAAAAACCTGAAAAAAGCTAGCGGAACCACCGCTATACGCCCGTAACAGAGCGTCACGGCCTAGTGTCTGATCAATTTTTTGTGCCATAATTAGCCCCATGTCACGACCTAAGTTGCTGTCTTGAAAATCTTGTTTGAAGCGTAGCCAATCATCTTGGTTTAGGGGGTGGGAGTTGTTGGTAAAGCTTGTCATTAGCCGTCTAAACTTAGCTGTTATCTCAGTTGTTTTTGCGAGGGTAATAGCCGCAACTGCGTCTGGGTTACTGGCATAATGTGCACTGCCTTCCAACAAGGTGGTGTGTTCAATATAGGCAAGCAACTCGTCGCTTAATGATATGCCGTCTAGTGAAAATGGAATGGGGTTTATTTTATTCATGCCCGCATGGTGCAGGGCGTGGATACAGTCTGTCCAAATATCTTGTGGCTGGGCTATATATTGCTCGTTAGTTATATCCAGCATAGATGCATTGGCAATGTTGATAATATTGTCTTTGCCATTTAGCAGTCCATTCGCCCATATTCCGTCCGCCCATACAATGTAAAGCGGGTTCTCAATTTGGTTTTGTGGCAAGTGGGCCAAAGCATTTGCCATGCACTGGTTTTGTTTTTCTTCATTATCCGCAATCATGGTTATAAGGGCTTTAACATGATCTAACTGGTTGGTGTTGGGCATATGGTTTAGCAATATTTGCGTAATTTCAAATGTGGACTTGTCTGTACTTCCGCCTTCAGAACCGTCTGAGCTATTGCTATTATAAAACTGGGCCAGTTTTCTTGCTGGTGCGCTAAACGCCACATGGGATATGTTGGTGCGACTAGGCTTGGCAAAATATTGCAGTGCTTCACGGGCGTGCGAAAGGTCAAATGCCTGTTCTTGTGCTGTGTCTTGTGCTTGATCTTGTGCTGTGGCTGGTGTGTAAAAACCAGTAAAAACAAGCATGGCAAACATTGCCAATACTGGTTTAGCCGATTTTATTATTTTTAGTGTAGCCATAGAAAGAGACCCTTGTGATTAGTTTGTTATATAGAAAATTATGGCTCTTTATAGGCTTTAGAAAAACAAAAAGTCGATTGGCAAGGGCATTTTGAAAAATGCAAATATGCCAACGACAAGCATAAGCACAATGCAGGCAATGATATATAGTTGGCGGGCAGTACGCACATGGTATGCATCGGCAAACACACTGCCTGTACCCACCCATTTTGCTTCAATTTCATCGCCATCATATTGTATGGGGCCGCCAAGTTTAAGGTTAAGTGCGCCCGCAATGGATGCCACAGGAAGACCGACACCTTTTTGAAAATAGTTTTTGGCGCTGATAAGGGGTTCTTGTATAGCGTTTTTAAGCTTGGTACCCTTAACTGGAAGCGTGGAAATTGCCAATGTTATGGCGGTTAACCAACCACCTGGAAACAGCAGCATTTCGTTTAATCTGGCATTGCCCCAACCAAAATTTGCCATGCCTTCACTGCGCTCATCTATCATGGAGCTAGCGATATTTATGGTTTTAAATAAAAATATACCTGCGGAGCCGAAAATAATAAAATAAAGCGCAGGTGTCATAACCCCGCTTGCCAGTGTGCGGGCTGAGGTTTCCACCGCAGTGCGGGCAACCATTGGTGCGTCCATGTTTTCAGTATCGCGCCCCGATACCAATGCCAAGGTGGCGCGACCCTCTTCAACCGAACGATCCATAGCATCAGCCAAAACCCGTGACTGGTCCAGATATGTGCGTAAGTCAAACAAGGTGCCTAGTGCCATTGCCTGTAAAATCCAGAAAAATGGGATGTTAGTGGCGCACCAGTCAAACGCTAAGCCAACTGCTATAGCCGAAATGGCAAAAATAATTGTCGTGGAAACGCCGTCGTTACGCAGCATTTTGGGGCTGAGGTCGCTGCGGTTATAGCGCACCTCTAAGGTGTTGATAAAGCGTCCTGCCATTGCCAAAGGGGTTTTAAACGTTCTGACCATTATAATATCGCGGCAAACAATTAGGTTAAATGCCAGCGCCAACAGCAGCACACTAGCAAAGCTTTCCACAAACATTGGAACAGCAAATAACTCAATTGAAAATAATTTGTCCACAAGACCCCCATATGCATAACAAAATGCATTAACTAGTGTGCATTGAACACCCATCGGCAGTTTGAGGCAAGAATTTTAACCATAGTTCTAACAATAAGCTAAGGAGGCACAAAGAAATACAGCAAGCTAAGTGGTGGTTTTATGGGATTTTTATATAATGAACGCTGAACAAATGGTTTGGGTCTTCCCACACTGCGGCATGTTTTAAACCTGTATCAACAACCAACTGCTGGAAATCTTGTATGCTATATTTGTACGAACTTTCGGTATGGATTGTTTCACCCTCTTCAAAAACAATTTCTTCACCTGCCACAATAACCTTTTGGTTTTTAAGGCTAACCAAATGCATTTCTATGCGGCTTTCATCATCGTTATAAAAGGCCAAATGTTCAAAGTTGCCCAGTTTAAAGTTGCCATCAAGCTCGCTATTAATGCGGGTTAGAATGTTCAGGTTAAACTTGGCGGTAACGCCAGCCTCATCGTTATATGCTTTTTCCAGAATTTCTTTATCTTTTTTCATGTCGACGCCAACAATTAGCCCGGCACCTGATCCTAAAATGTCACCTGCGCGCTCTAGAAAGCTTTTGGCATCGTCAGGGGCGAAGTTGCCAATGGTAGAGCCGGGGAAAAAGCCAAGAC
>DAOWAS010000125.1 GCA_030634465.1 Alphaproteobacteria bacterium
AGCCTAGGGTTTACACTGAACTGCAGGGCGAGGTTTACGATTGTTATATTGTAGATATTCAAAAGATGAAGCACCTTTCAAAAGAATTAATTAATAGTATTCGCCGCGACAACCATAATGCACCAGTTATTCTGCTTGAGGATAAATTAACAAATGAGAGCTTTTTTCGCCCCCCCCCCCCCCGGGCTGATGGTTGTATGGCTATGGATGGGCTGACCCCCTTGTTATTTGATAATGTTCTTATGTCATCTATGCGGCAACGCCGCTTGTCACTTATCTCACAAGAAACCTTAAGCGGGATTTCCTACCTTAGTCACGAGGTCAACACAACTCTGTGCTCTATTCTTGGCTTTTCCGAGCTAATGATGAGTGCGGGGTCTGAGTTTGGGATTAATGATAAAAGTCAAAGCTATATCAGGCACATTCATTCTGGTGGCGGGTACATAGCCTCAACAATTAAGCACATTCAGCTTTTAGCAAGAGTTGAAACAGGCACATATGAATTTAATGGCAGTAACCTTAATTTAAATAGCGTAATTGAAGGGTGTAAGGACAAGTTAGCGCATCGCTCAAACCTGAGGCAAGCCAAGGTAAACAATGATGTTCTGCCAAATGCACCTTTATTATTTGCTGACCCAGTTCTTATAAGTCATTTAATTGAAACTCTGGTTTCCAACGTCACCAATAAATCTGATGGCAATGAAATAACCATTACCAGCCATTTGGACGACCACAATGCCATGACTATACGTATTTCTGGTGTTGGTGTGGAAGACACCGAAGAGTTTGATGAGTTCAAACCTGAAAACGATGATCTTTTCTGGCAAACAGTGGTGGAACAAAATTGTGGGTCTGGTCTTGACCTGCCTATTTCTTTCTCAATTATGAGAGCGCACAACGGTTCCATTAGTGTTGAAAAAATCAAAAACCAGAACCTGACAATAAATTTAAAATTTCCAAGCTATAAAACATCACCCTGAGAGAATTGTTTCACCCGACAATTCTCGGAAAAACCCCTTTTTGTAAGGGGTTTTTTTTGCCTTTTTGCTAATGAAAATGAACAGGTCTTATTTATTTATCAGTGCTTTGTTGATTTCATCTATTAACTGCACGGGGGAGAAGGGCTTGGAAATTAGAGCTATGTCTTCTTGTAACGAGCCAAGTGAATTGGATGTATATCCTGACATGAATATTATTTTCACATCAGGGTTGGTTTTTATAAGACTGTCGGCCAAATCTTTGCCGCTTACCCCACCAGGCATAATCAGGTCGGTTAAAACCAGATCTACGCCACCATGTTCCCGAAATTTTTGTTGAGCCTCAACCCCATTTGCCGCCTCGATAACGTTCACACCCTCTCTTTCCAAAATGTGAGTTGCGGTTTTTCTGACAGCAGGGTCATCTTCAACCAACAGTATGGTTTTATTTGCCAGGTTTAGGCGCGGGACATTGTTGCCTTGGTCGGTGTGTGCTGCGGCCTCTTCAAAAGAGCGTGGCAGGTATAATTTCACCGATGTGCCAACACCTTCTTCACTATATATGTCCAAACCACCACCAGATTGTTTGGTGAAACCATACACCATAGACAGCCCAAGCCCCGATCCGTGATCGGCTAGGGATTTTGATGTGAAAAAAGGTTCGCAGGCTAATTTTAAAACTTCACTGTTCATGCCACAACCATCATCTGTAATGGCAAGCATAACATAGTCCCCAGCATTAATATCTGAATGGTTGGTAGATACTGTTTCTGAAAAGCTTATGTTGCTGCATTGAAATGTTATTGTGCCTTTTCCATTGATGGCATGTTTGGCATTAATAACAATGTTCATTATTGCACTTTCCAACTGTGCCAAGTCGCATTCTGCACCCCAACATTCAACTGCTGGCGTGCCTATGCCAATTGTTTCAATAGTTTCCCCAATGGTGCGCTTAATAAGCGGGGACATGACGTTCAACGCACCATTTATTGATACGCATTCGGGTTTAAGTGGTTGTCTGCTTGAAAATGCCAGTAAGCTTTTGGTTAGCTCAGCCCCTTGTTTGGCGGCAAGTGAGATTTCAGACGCTAGTTCTAATGTTCTTTCTGATGCATTTTCTTTTTGTTTGGAAAGGTCATGTCGTAACAGCTCAATATTTCCAATTACCACTGCCAGAATGTTGTTAAAATCGTGGGCTAACCCGCCTGTTAATTGACCCACCGCTTGCATTTTTTGCGCTTGGAATAGTTGGTTTTCAATTTTTTTGTTTTCTGAAATGTCTCGGCACATTGCGGTAAATTTTACTTCACCTTCAATTTTCATTTCGGTGAGGGTTAGGTCCATGGGAAATATTTCACCACTTTTGCGTCGAGCATTAACAGCGCGGTTTTTACCCATAATTTTATTAACACCTGTTTTCATGTAGCTTCTTAAATAATTTACATTTTTTTCACCGTCTTCTTTATCCATTAATAAATTCGAGTGTTTACCTATCATTTCAGCAGCCGTGTGGCCAAACATTATCTCCGCCGCTGAGTTGAATGTTTCTACAATTCCTTTTCGGTTAATGGTGACAATGCCCATTGCGGCGGTGTCTAATATTGCTTCTCGTGTGGTGTTTGAGGCTATTAATTGTCTGGCAAATTCTTTTGATGCATTCCTGCTCTTGCGCCATTCGCGGGTAATGTAAATTGACACAAACATCAAAATACTTAGTGATATTATTGCTATAATAAAGCCTAGCTCAGAAGCTTTTTTTGCTCCGTAAATAGAGCTGGAAACCCCCGAAATTTTTATGATTAGTTGCGTGTGAATAGCTCTTTGCAAGCTATCTAATGCTAAAATACTAGGTTGGTCATTAACCCTGACCGTTTTGTCTATATCGGTTATTGAAATTTGGTTGTTTGAAAGGGTTTCAACACCAATGAATGCATGCTCATATGAGCTAAGCATGCCACCAATGACGTTGATACTGGTTCTTTCCTGCTCACTTAAGCTTAGTCTGGCATATTGGTTTAGCAGTTCTTTGGCTTCTTCTAATTGTCTTATGCCGTTAACTGAATATTCCTGATCTTGTCTTATCACAAAGTTTTTGAAGTTGTGTATCATGCCGCCATAACCAATTTTGGCAATAAAAGCTTGAAGTATTTCGGTTTTTTCATTGTTGCCAGAACCGTCTTTTGCCCATAACTGGCTTAATAAGCTTATGCCAGCAATGGCGGCGGTGTCATCAACTCTGAGAATTTCATCAACCTCTTTTACTGATTTGCCTTCTAAATTATGCATTGTCACAGAGTTTGCGGCACTAAGGTATAGCGATAAGGTGTGTTCAATGGCACCCAAAGACCTTTTTTCATCTGCTGTGGTGCTTAGGGCATTTAATTCAGTTAGGGCTTCTTCTGCGGCACCTAATTTTGAATAAAGAGTGGTTAGAAGGTCGGGGTCTTGACGCAATATGTAATTCTTATAATGGTGAATAACCCCGTTGTATCCTAATGCTGACTGCAGTCTGACAAGCTCTGCTTGTTGTTCTGAACGCATAATGTTCAGTTCTTGCCACGCACTGTCGACCACTTCAACATCACGGTCAATTATTGCAAACAGCGAAACCATGCCAATGGCGGCAAACCCTATTCCAAGAATAAGTATGCGCCCCAAATTGTTTATAAGAAACTCTGGCTGTTTGTTTGATAACTTCATTTTACTACTAACTTTTCAATTCAAACTGAATAATAATTAAGCACGAAAAACGTTAACTAATTGCAACTATTCACGGTGTTTTGAAAAATGTGATCATTCTATACCGTTTTTTTTGCCATTATTTTTATGGTTGGCTAGAGATTTGCCCAATTCCAATTGGCTAAATGGCTTGGATAGTATGTTTTTTTGTGTTTCCGCAGAAAGTGTTTTTAAAATATCTGGGTGTATATAGCCGCTCATTAATTGACATTTTATTTTCGGGTATTTTTTTTGAACCGCTTGTATCAAGTCGGCACCATTTAATTTACCCGGCATAATTAGGTCGGTAATCATTATATCAATATCATTATTATCCTTTAAATAGGTCAGCGCATCGTTGGGGCCGTTTACCCAGTGGGTGCTGTAACCTAGGTTTTTCAACATGGTGCTCAACAGCAAACCCAAACTTTCTTCGTCTTCCACAATAATAATTTTTTCTGCGTTTATGTCGGGCAAAGTGTTGCTTTCACCTGCATTAACCTTTGGCAATTTCTTTAAAGATGCTTTGCTAGCTATAGGTAAATAAAGGGTGATTTTAGTGCCTATGGATGGTTTGGAGGAAATGGTTATGCCACCATTTGACCTTTGCACAAAAGCATATACCTGAGAGAGGCCAAGACCTGTTCCGCCTTGTTCTTTTCTAGTGCTGTAAAATGGTTCAAATATATTTGGCAAAACGTCAGGTGAAATTCCCACACCGCTATCAAGAAACTCAACCGCCACATGCTCACCCATCAACTGCTTGTTAACGGTTTCAATGTTCCCATTAGTTGGGGTTGTAAATGTTGAAATGCTCATTTTACCGCCCTTGGGCATTGCCAGTTTAGAGTTAACCACAAGGTTTAGAACCACGTCATTAAAGTCACCCTGATTTATCTGAACAAAGCCCTTGTGAGGTTGCAGGTTATAAGTAAGTGGTGAACTGGCTGTGAGAGTTTTTCTTAAAATGTCGTGTGACGCTTCTAACAACGCATTAATATTATATTCTTTAACTTCGGTTGTCTCTGAGCCAACAAGAGATAATAGACGTTTGGTTAAAACAGCACCACGGTTACCAGCCTCTAACATATGTTCCAAATATTGTTTTTGGTTCTCGTCTTGCAATGCTGGCTTTAACACCTGACCGTAACCCAAAATTACCCCCAATAGGTTGTTAAAGTCATGGGCAATGCCGCCTGTCAGCACTTCCAAGCTAGACATTAGCTTGCCGTGGCCTATTTGCTCTTCCATCAAGCGTTGTTTGGTTTTGTTTTGGGTTACGCCAATTATTCGGGTCACATGGTCGTGGGAGCTTTTTATTACCCCACCACGGGCTTCAATTGTACGGGTACTACCATCAGGGGTGATGATGCGGTATTCAACTACGAAGTCTTTTCGTTCACCTGTCTTGCACTCGGTTAATATTCTGTCTACCTCTTCTCTGTCGTCAGGGTGAAGTATGCCGAGAAACTTCTCATATGTGGCTTCATTGTCATCATCCCTAAAGCCAAAAACACTTTTGGTCTCAGGCGGTAAATAAATATTATCTGTTTCCAGATTTAATTCCCACAGACCAATGCCCCCAAGGTCAATGCCGTGGCGCATTCTTTCTTCGCTAACTCTCAGCTTGTTTTCAATTTTTTCTCTTTCTTTAATTTGCATTAAAACATTGCTGTAGAGTTCTACATTTTCTAAAGAAATAAGCGCTTGTGACGTAAGTATTTGAGCAATTTTCAGGTGGTTATCGTTAAAGGCATTTTGCACCAGAGCGTTCTCAAGATAGATAATGCCTGCCTCTCTTTTGTTAGGGTCAATGGGCAGGGCTAAAATTGACTGAATGTTGTTTTCTTTAATAAATGGATC
>DAOWAS010000109.1 GCA_030634465.1 Alphaproteobacteria bacterium
CACTATTGCCACTTGGCTAAAAGGTGCAAGCGCAAGCAGAGCCAAACAAGTGGACAATGGCGACAAAACCATAATTGGCATAAACGCTTTTCATAACCCAGAAGAAGAGGGGGGTAAATCATGATACCCGATACAAGTATCCCTGATTTTTCAAAAGTTGAACTGCCTGCCATTTCAGGCAAGGCAAAGAAAGTTAAAGCCACCTCAACACCCAGTACCGCAGGGGTGGACATTAAGTCTAACTATACCGCCGCGGATGTTGCGAGTTTGGACTTTTTAGGCGCACCATCTGGCCTAGCGCCATTTGTGCGGGGGCCGTATCCAACCATGTATGTGACCCGCCCGTGGACAGTGCGCCAATATGCGGGTTTTTCTACAGCAGAAGACAGCAACGCATTTTACCGCCGTAACTTGGCCGCCGGGCAACGGGGCTTGAGCATTGCCTTTGACCTTGCCACCCACCGTGGTTATGACAGCGACCACCCACGGGTAATGGGCGATGTGGGCATGGCAGGGGTGGCAATTGACAGCATTTTAGACATGCGCACATTGTTTGATGGCATACCGTTAGATAAAATGAGTGTTTCAATGACCATGAACGGTGCGGTGTTGCCCTGCATGGCCTTGTATATTATTGCCGCCGAGGAACAAGGGGTTAAGCCTGAGCAACTGTCAGGCACCATTCAGAACGATATTTTAAAAGAATTTATGGTGCGTAACACTTATATTTACCCACCAAAGCAGTCGATGCGCATTGTTAGCGACATTTTTGCTTATGCCTCAAAAAACATGCCTAAGTTTAACAGCATTTCCGTGTCGGGCTATCACATGCAAGAAGCGGGCGCTAGCACTGACCTCGAGCTTGCTTATACGCTGGCAGATGGTTTGGAATATATTAAAACTGGAATTGCCGCAGGGCTGAAAATTGATGATTTTGCCCCGCAAATTTCGTTTTTTTGGGGTTCGGGCATGGATTATTTCTTGGAAGTAGCAAAAATGCGCGCCGCAAGGTTGCTGTGGGCAAAAATGCTAAAACCATTTAATCCTAAAAATCCAAAATCGCTCGCACTGCGCGCCCACACCCAAACATCTGGCTGGTCGCTAACGGCGCAAGATGTAATGAACAATGTTACCCGCACCGCGTTAGAGGCACTGGCCGCCACACATGGTGGTACTCAGTCGCTGCACACCAATGCATATGACGAGGCGCTGGCATTGCCAAGCGATGCCTCAGCCCGCATGGCACGCAACACGCAACTGTTTATTCAGCATGAAAGCGGCACTTGTCAGCATATTGACCCGTGGGGTGGGTCGTATTTTGTTGAGCGCCTGACCGCAGACCTTATTGAGCGCGCCCAAGTGCATTTAGATGAAATTGAAGCCCTAGGCGGCATGGAAAAAGCAATTGAGGCGGGTATTCCAAAACAACGTATTGAAGAAAGTGCCGCCCGCACCCAAGCCCACATTGATAGCGGCAGGCAAACTGTGGTTGGGGTGAACAAATATAGATTAGAAAAAGAGGAAGAGATTAACCTCTTGGCAGTGGACAACAAGCGGGTGTTGAAAAAGCAGCTGGCCAAGCTGGAAAAATTGCGAAGTGAGCGCGATGAACGCGAAGTTAAAGCCTGTCTAAAAGCCATGAGTGATGGTGCAAAAGCAGATGCGAATTTATTAGAGCTAGCAGTAAATGCGGCACGGGCAAAGGCAACACTAGGCGAAATGTCTGCGGCGTTAGAAGTTAGCTTTACCCGCCATGTGGCAACCACCCACACCATTAGCGGTATTTATGGCGGCGAAATGGGCGAGGGGTCAAACGCATGGGGCGATGTGACCGCCAAGGTAAATGATTTTGAAGTAAAAACAGGGTCTAAGCCAAAAGTATTATTAGCCAAAATGGGGCAGGACGGCCATGACCGTGGTCAAAAGGTTGTGTCATCTGCATTTGGCGATATGGGTTTTGACGTGGTGGTGGGGCCATTGTTCCAAACCCCTGACGAGGCGGCAAAACTGGCGGTTGAAGCAAATGTGCATGTTGTGGGGGTTAGCTCGCTAGCGGCGGGGCATTTAAGCTTGGTTCCTGCATTAAAACAGGCTTTGTTAGAAGCCGGCGGTGAAAATATAAAAATTGTTGTTGGTGGGGTTATTCCACCAGACGACCATAAAAAATTATACGATGCGGGGGCTAGTGCCATATTTCCACCGGGAACGGTTATTAGCGATGCCGCAAGCAAACTGTTGGATAAAATAACTACAAAATAACAACAGAATAATAAAAAATAACTGGGGATAATGGGGGGTGGTTTTCTCTTGAAGGCAATAAGTGCCTCTTGACGAAGGGCTTGGCCTTAACTCATTATAAGATGTTCTAAAGTTTAAACTTTTATAATTATTAAAGGCTGGCGTTTTTTAGTGTCCGATCCGCTTAATCCAAGAAATATCCTAAGACGATTGTTCTATGAAGGACTGCGTTCAGCAGACCCATATGCGGCAACCGTAAACCACCTGCCTGAGCCAACAAAGGGGCGCACACTGGTGGTGGGTGCAGGTAAAGCCGCGGCACTAATGGCAAAAGCAATTGAAGATAACTGGGAAGGCCCGTTGGAGGGCTTGGTTATTGTGCCATATGGTCACGGTGCGCCCACAAACCAAATAGAGGTGGTTGAGGCTGGTCACCCCATTCCTGATGAGGCGGGCGAATATGCTAGCCGTGAAATTTTAACCCGTGCCAAGTTTTTAAAAGAAGGCGATCTGGTTATCTCACTTATATCTGGTGGTGGCTCGTCGCTAATGAGCGTGCCGCAAGATGGTATTATGCTGGACGATAAGCGTAAAATTACCCGCCATTTGTTGTTAGAGGGTGCAACCATTGCTGAGTTAAACACCGTAAGACGGCACTTATCCGCAATTAAGGGCGGCAGGTTGGCCGCCGCCGCATACCCCGCGCGGGTTGAAACACTGGTTATATCAGACGTGCCTGGCGATAACCCTGCCATGGTGGCCTCTGGCCCCACGGTGGCGGACAAAACCACCGAACAACAAGCAATTGATATTTTAAAGCGTTACGAAGTGCCAGTTAGCAAAAACATAATAGAAATTTTAGAAAACGGCGCTAACGAAACCCCAAAGCCAGATAGCCCAATTTTTTATAAAACCCGCACCCATGTAATTTTATCGGCCTATAACGCCATGGAGGCGGCAAAGCGAGAAGCCCTGAAAATGGGCATTAAGGCAATTGTACTGGGTGATGATTTGGAGGGTGAGGCGCGTGACCTTGGCGAAAAACATGCCCAAATTGCGCTTGGCCTTAGGGAAGAAAAAATGCCCTGTGTGCTGATATCAGGCGGGGAAACCACGGTTAATGTTAGGGGCATGGGTCTTGGTGGGCGTAACGGTGAATATTTGTTAAGCATGGCGCTGGCGCTAGACGGCGAGGCTGATATATACGCCCTTGCTTGCGACACTGATGGCATTGATGGCGGCGGTGATAACGCTGGTGCCATTATAACCCCAACAACCTTAATGCGTGCCGCAGGTGAAGACTTAAGTGCTTGGGGAATGTTAGAAGACAATGATAGTTATAATTTTTTTGGTGCCATTGGCGACTTGGTAATAACAGGGCCAACCCGCACCAATGTAAATGATTTTAGAGCAGTTTTGGTGGTTTAAACGCTAAGCGTTTTTTATTTTCCCTTATATTGTAATGACTTCACTGTTTTGCTACCCTTGGCTGAAATGCTTTGGGTAAACTAGGTGTAGTTTAAGGGTGAATAATGGCAAATAAAAAACCAATCAAAAAAGTTGCAGGTAAAAAAGACCTTTCTCGTTTTGATAATTGGCTTGATAGTGTTTGGAATGAAGCTGGTTCCGAGGACCCACTGGAGCTTTCCTCTGGGCAAATAGCAATAGTGGCTGAAAATATTAAATTGCTTGAGGGTAAGAAAGCATGGAAAGCCCATGTCAATGATTTTTTAAAACATATACCAAAAGAAAAAAGAAAAGATTATGAAATTCATTTTGATGAAGCAAAATCAAAGAGTTCAGATTTTGAAAATTATAAATTCACATGTTCAGTTGATTTTAATAACGTAGAATTTTCTGAGGGGTCTGTGGATTTTTCTAGAGCTGAGTTTAATGAGCATGTATCTTTTGCGGATACTAATTTTGGCGGTGGTTATATTAGTTTTTTTGGTGCTGAATTTTCTGGGGGATCTGTGGATTTTTCTAGAGCTGAGTTTAATGGGTATGTGTCTTTTGCGGATACTAATTTTGGCGGTGGCTACATTAGTTTTTTTGGTGCTAAATTTGGTGATGATGCTGTAGATTTTAACTCAGCTAAGTTTGGTGATGGCGAATTGAACTTTAGTTATTGTGAATTTGGTGAAGGGGAAAAAAGCTTTTTCTTTGCTGAAATATTTAACCTAACGGCTGTAAATGCAGACCTATCAGAAGCAGATTTTACTGATGCACAGCTTGGCGCAGAAAGAGTAGTATACGATGAGGAAGGTGAGGAAACCTTAAGACAAAAGCCAAGTATAATAGATTTTACAGGTGCAAAGCTACATCACGCAATTATAAACCAAAATGATCTTTCAAATGCTATTGGGTTGGAGGCTGCCACCCTTGGTGGGGCAGACATAACCAGTGCGAAATTGCCAACTGACATAAAAGAATTTCATGGGCTGAAGCATGTGGAGAGTGTTTCAAAACATGCGCGAAACATATTTTTAATGTCCATAGGTGCATGTATATTTTCTTGGATATCTTTGAGCGCTGACACAATTGATCCTTTTCTCAATGCAAGTGCCGATTTAAAGGTACCATTTTTAAATATGAACATTGACCGTGTTGCTTTCATAGAATGGATGCCTCTGTTGCTAAGTGTGCTTTATATTTATTTACATTTGTATTTGGAGCGTATGTGGGATGCACTATCAACCCTGCCAGCTATATTTACTGATGGCAGAACGTTGGAGCAACGTGCGTACCCATGGATGTTAACTAGCTTGCTTTATCAACATATGCCGCTTTTAAAGGGCAGGGAGCGCCCTATGCAATTTGTTTCCATATTATTTTCATATTTTTTAGCATGGGGCGTTGTTCCTATAACCATGATTTATTTTTGGTCGGAGTTGGATGCTGATACAGAAACACACATACTGCTGTTACATAATTTTCTTATTGCAGGTGTGGCAGGTGTTGGGGTTTCTTATTATAGGGTAATGAATTGGACCTTACGAAAGTTGGATACTGAAGAGTTTTCATTAGTCGATAAGTATGCCGACCCTATTATTGCATCTATTCTTGTTTTTATTGCCATGATGGTTGTTAGCCTAAAGTTTTTGGTTAATTAAAATCACATTCCACATTCTATTGAACATATGGAAGAAAGACGTTATCCATTGCTTTGGTTAATTGTTTTTATTTGAGGGTTTGTGAATGGCTGATATGGCTGATGAGAACGATAAAGTGGCACGTAACGATAAGGCCATAGGTATATGGCTGTTGGTTGTGGCGTTTTTGGTGTTTCTTATGATTGTGGTGGGTGGGGCAACACGCCTGACCGAAAGCGGCCTGTCTATTGTGCAGTGGAAGCCAATTTCAGGCACCATACCGCCCATGAGTGTTTCTGAATGGCAAGCAGAGTTCACAGCCTATAAACAATTTCCTGAATATCAACAGATTAACAAGGGCATGTCCTTAGACGAGTTTAAGTCAATTTTTTGGTGGGAATATAGTCATAGGCTGTTAGGGCGGTTAATTGGTTTGGCATTTGCTTTGCCCCTATTGTTTTTTATGGCTAGGCGCATGGTTAGGCGTGAGCTGAAAATGCCGCTATTTGTTTTGCTAGGCCTAGGGGCGGGTCAGGGTTTGATGGGTTGGTACATGGTGACATCAGGCTTGGTGGACGAACCGCAGGTGTCGCACCTGCGCTTAGCGGCGCATTTATCGTTAGCATTGATAATTATAATGGGGCTGTTGTGGCAGGGGTTGATGTTGTTCAAACCCAAAGACACATTATTAAGCGAAGGTCTGACACCGCTTAACTATCAGGTGAAGTCGCTGTTGCGGAAAAAAGGTATTAAAAAGCTGAAGCCATATTTGATTTTCTTTGTGGTCTTAGCATTTTTACAGTCATTTTTTGGTGCCTTGGTTGCGGGGTTGGACGCGGGCTATGCCTTTAACACTTGGCCGTTGATGGAAGGGGCTATAATTCCTGCGGGGGCGTATAACGCGCCGTTGTTGCACAATATTTTTTATGACCCCATGTCAGTTCAGCTTAGCCACCGTATGATAGCTTATGCTTTATTGGTGCTGGGTGCTTTTATTATGTGGCGCACATTTAAAAACAAATCCAGCTTTGCAATAAATATGCAAAAGCAAATATTCATTATGTTGGGGTTGTTGTTTGTGCAGGTGGTATTGGGCATTTCAACCCTAATAAGCGGGGTTTATATACCAATTGCGGTTATGCACCAAGGTGGCGGTGTGTTGGTAATGGCATCAGGAATATTGGTTTTAACCAGCATGTATAAAAGTGGTTCATAAAATTACGGTATTATAATACCGCACACCTAAGTTCATAAAAAATAACAGCTTTTTTTAACGAAATGCTGTTGACTTTAATTTTGCCGAGGTTATATTGCGCCCCGAACGGCATAACTATGCCTAGTTAACTCTTATGGGTTAGAAACTTAGAATAGCTAGATAAAATAGCTTAGGAATTAATAATGAAAACTTACTCAGCTAAACCCGCTGATATCGAGAAAAAATGGGTGCTGATCGATGCCAAAGATTTGGTGCTTGGTCGCATGTCATCCATTGTTGCTGCGATTTTGCGTGGTAAAAATAAACCAACCTTTACCCCTCACATGGATTGCGGCGACAATGTTGTAATTATTAATGCTGAGAAAATTCACCTTACTGGTAAAAAACGTTCAGATAAAGTTTACTACCGTCACACAGGTTACCCTGGTGGTATCAAGTCTAACTCTCCTGAAGAGATTTTAGAAGGTAAGTTTCCTGAGCGTGTGGTTCTTAAAGCTATTGAGCGCATGTTGCCACGTGGCCCGTTAGCCCGTCAGCAAATGAGAAACCTTAAAGTTTATGTGGGTAGCAACCACCCACACGAAGCCCAACAACCAGAATTTCTGGACGTGTCGGCTATGAACCCAAAAAATAACAGGATTA
>DAOWAS010000144.1 GCA_030634465.1 Alphaproteobacteria bacterium
CCCATTTGTGGGTCATGACCCTAGCAGACTGTTATTGCCAAGTGGCATTGGCGGTGCGCTGTTGGTTGTTGCGGCTGACATGGCTGTGCGGCTAATGCCTGGCGGGCAAGAGCTACGCTTGGGCGTGGTAACAGCCTTTGTCGGTGCGCCGTTCTTCTTATACTTGGTCATAGCAACACGGAGGCAGATGCGATGAGACATCTCTCCATAAAAAATATTTCCGTTAAGCTTGGTGACAAGCAAGCGCTTGATGGTGTTTCGTGTGACGCTAAAGCAGGCGAAATTATTGCTATTTTAGGGCCAAATGGTGCGGGCAAATCATCTTTGTTGCGGGCTATTTTGGGCTTGGTTGATGTTGAAAATGGCGAAGTAAGCGTTGATGGCGAAAAGCTAGAAAACATGTCGCCAAACCAGCGTGCTAAAATCATTTCCTACCTACCGCAAAGTGCTGAGGTTCACTGGCCGCTAAACGTTGAGCATTTAGTTGGCCTTGGGCGACTGCCGCATAATGACGGAATAGCAGGTGGCGCTGATGCTGTTGAGCGTGCCTTAGACCTAGCTGATGCTACTGAGTTTGTTGGGCGATCTGTTTTCACCCTGTCTGGCGGTGAACGCGCCAGAGTATTACTGGCAAGGGCGCTAGCGGTTGAAGCACCAGTGCTGTTGGCTGACGAACCCGTTGCCGCCCTAGACCCCAAACACCAACTGCAAGTTATGGAAGTGTTCAAGCAGTTAGCAACTGCGGGCAATATTATCTTTGTGGTGTTGCACGACCTGCACTTAGCTAGCCGCTATGCCCACAAAATTTGCTTGCTAGACGAGGGGCGTGTGGTGCAATTCGCCACCACTCAAGAGGTCATTGAAGGCAACAAGCTAGAAAAAACCTTCGGCGTACGCCTAAAACCAAAAGACGACGAACAAGCCTTGTTGCCTTGGGAATTAGAGACTTAGAAATTTATTTTATGCCTCAATCTGGGTTTTGATTATTAATAAAGGCGTCAAGTAACACATATGCCATTCCCAAGCTGTCTTTAATTTCTCCTGCTTGTTCTGCATTCAAATGCCCTTGGCTAGCGATATCTTTAAATGATATGATGTTTCCGTACGCTGTAATTATGGCAGAGATCAATTCATCGTTAAAACAGCCAATATTTTTGACTGTTGATTCATAAAAAAGAGTATGAAATATAATTACAAGGTTTTTGTCTGGTGGATAATTATGCAGAGCGCCGCCATTTATTGTAAGCTCTGATCTAAAACCCGATGCCATATGCATGGCAATACGTTTTTGTTCACGCACTTCTGAGGCTTTAATCTCCTTTGTGTTATGACGAGCTGCATAATATACTCCTGCACCACCTAGTAGTGCAAAAGTACCTGCTATCAGTGTTTGATAGTCATAAACACATGCCCAAAAACCATAATCATAAGTCATTTATGCTCTCCAGTTTATTCAACAATTCAATCTGGGTCTTTTTAAGCACTTTGCATAGGGAAAAGTGGATTTGATTAGACAATCAAATCAAAATTCATAAAAAAAATGGTGTAACTCTTAGGGTTTAACGACCTGCGTTAGAGCGAGGTTTGCCGCCTTTAAACTGGCCGCTGAGATTGTGGTCAGAGCCTCCACGGGATTTGCCACCAGATTTGCCCCTGCGGGGCTTGCCACTTCGTGGTTTTCCACTAGCTTCTTCGCCGCCGCTAGGTTTTCCACCACCACCGCCGCCACCACCTTGTGGTCTACGTGGCTTGCCACCGCTACGAGGCTTGCCTCTGCCACCGCGTGAGTTGTTGGCAGGCTTGGCGTTTTCGTCAAAACCGTCTGGGGTGTCCATGCCCTCTAAATGAAAAGGGTGGTCCATCATTAGCGGTATTTTTTGACGGATGGTTTTTTCAATATCGCGCAAAAAGGCACGTTCTGTATGGTCGCAAAATGAAAGTGATACGCCAGTGGCACCGGCACGGGCGGTGCGGCCAATACGGTGAACATAGCTTTCAGGTTCATTAGGGATTTCAAAGTTAATAACGTGGGTTACGCCGTCCACATCAATGCCTCGGGCGGCAACATCGGTTGCCACTAGGGCTCTTATTTTGCCTTCACGAAAATTAGCTAAGGCCTTTTGACGGGCGTTTTGTGATTTGTTGCCATGAATGGCATCGGCACGAATGCCGCGGTCATCTAAAAAGCGGGCAACTTTATTTGCGCCGTGCTTGGTGCGGGTGAAAATTAGCACCCGTTCAATGGCTTTGTCTTTTAATACATGTTTTAGTAGCTCACGCTTGCGCCCCTTTGGCACCATTAGCACATGTTGATCAACCTTTTCAGCGGTGGTGGCGGCGGGGGCCACCTCAACCCGTACGGGGTTGCGCAGCAAGCTGTTTGCTAGTTTGGTTACGCTGGCGGGCATGGTGGCTGAAAACAGCACGGTTTGGCGTTGGCGCGGCAAGTAGGCGACAATTTTTTTAATATCACGAATAAAGCCCATGTCGAGCATGCGGTCGGCTTCATCCAAAACTAAAAACTCAACTTCGCGTAGGTTGATGTGCTTTTGCTCGGTCAGGTCAAGCAAGCGGCCCGGGGTTGCTATCAAAATATCGACCCCGCGCATCATTTGTTTTATTTGTGGTTTTGATGATGCGCCGCCATAAACAATAGCCGTGCGGAAATGCATGTGTTTTGAATAAGCCTGTATATTTTCAGAAATTTGAATAGCCAGTTCACGGGTGGGTGCGATAATAAGTGAGCGCGCGGTTTTTGGTTTGCGTTTGCCCTCGGCTGAGGCAAGCAAGTGTATCATTGGTAATGAAAAGGCCGCGGTTTTGCCTGTGCCTGTTTGGGCAACACCGATCATGTCTTTACCCGCCATAACAGCAGGAATAGCCAGATCCTGAATAGGGGTCATGGTTTTATAGCCAGCTTCTTCGATAGCACGAAGAATTGGTGGCCTCAGGCCAAGGTCGGCAAAATTTGTCATTACATTTCCAATTATAGGAAACACCCAATTATTGGGCGTTTTGGTGTGTTGGCGCTTAAGTAACGTTATAGCGTGCAATAGTCAATCTACATCAGTGTTCATGCCACTTGTGGTCACGCTAGTGGTTATAGTTCTATCTGGGTTTTCTTTAAAACCTTACGCAGGGCGAAGTTAGATTTTATTCGGCTAACTTCGGGCAAGCTCGTTAAGACGGTCATGTGAATGCGTTCATAGTCGCGCGCGTCCTTTACCACCACACGAAGCATATAGTCTTGGTCGCCGCTCATTAGGTAACATTCCATAACCTCTGGCACGTGTTTAACGGCATCTTCAAACTTAAGCAGAGTTTCTTGCTGTTGGCTGTTTAGGGTTACTTGGACAAAAACATTGTCGGGCTTGCCCGCCGCCGCTTGGTTCATCAGCATTACATATTTGCCAATAATGTCATTTTCTTCCAAGTTTTTAACACGGCGCAAGCACGCACTTTCAGACAGGCCAACCAGTTTTGACAGCTCAACATTTGACAATCTGCCATCATTTTGCAGGTTGTTTAAAATGGCACGATCTATGTTGTCTAGTTTATACATTAGCAGATTATGCGCATATTTTGTAGTTATGCGCAAGTATTCTCTTAAATTACGGCTGTCGTCCCACGACTTTGCAAGGATATTTTGTGGGGTTTTGTGTATAATGCCTGCAAGTTTTAAATGACAATATGAAGGATAAAGCCATGCTTGTTGGTGTGCCAAAGGAAATTAAAAATCTAGAGTTTAGAGTGGGTTTAACCCCTGCCAGTGTTGCTGAGATGATTTTGCATGGTCACAGTGTGTTGGTGCAGAAAAACGCTGGTTTTGAAATTGGCCTGCCTGATGAAGACTATGTGGCTGTTGGTGCTGAAATTGTTGATACGGCAGAAGAAATTTTCAAACGTGCAGAGATGATTGTTAAGGTTAAAGAACCTCAGCCAAATGAGTGTGCAATGTTACGTGAAGGGCAATTGCTGTTCACATATTTGCACCTTGCCCCAGACCCCAAGCAAACTGAGCTGCTTATAAAGTCTGGCTGTGTGGCGGTGGCATATGAAACCGTAACCGATGCCGCTGGTCGTTTGCCATTACTTGCGCCGATGAGTGAAGTTGCTGGCAGAATGTCCATTCAAGCAGGGGCGCATTGTTTGGAAATGCGCCAAGGCGGACGCGGTATGTTATTGGGTGGTGTGCCCGGTGTGCCAGCGGCCAAGG
>DAOWAS010000131.1 GCA_030634465.1 Alphaproteobacteria bacterium
ATGAAGAAGACCGTTTGCAACACCGTGAAAACTTTGCCATGCAAAACGGCGAAATGATTTTAACAAGTGTTGATAGCTTAGGAAGTAATGCCAACAGGGTGTCATCAGCTCGGGCATGGGCGTTTTTTGTTCAAGATGAAATAAGTTTTGGTGATGTCAGGCTTGTACCGGGCTTGCGTTATGAGGCTGTTGATCTACTACGAACTGACTATAGCGTTAGTGACCCAGACCGTTTGCTTGGGGCAACTGGCACCTATGAAACTGGTGTTAATGTTCTAATTCCCGGTCTTGGTATGGCGGTGGATATCAGCCCCACCACTACAATTATAGCAGGGGTGCATAAAGGGTTTTCCCCGCCATCACCGGGAAAAAATGATGTTGGTGTAGAAGACAGCGTTAATTTTGAAGCAGGCTTTAGATTTGCCGATAATGGTTTTAACTTAGAGGCAATTGCATTTCTAAACAGTTACGGAAACCTGCTTGGTACTTGTATCAATGCCACAGGTTGCGGTGACGGCGATGTGGGTGACCAGTTTAATGGTGGCAAGGCAAGTGTGCGTGGCCTTGAGTTTAAAGCCAATTACCGCTTTGCCTTAAGCGATGAAATGTGGTTGCCAGTTGGGGTTAATTATAATTACACCCACGGCACATTCTCAACATCATTTAGCGATGGTTTTTGGGGCAGTGTGGTTGCGGGCGATAAAATTCCATATGTTGCCACCCACCAGTTACATGCAAATGTGGGTGTAGAAAGCCACAAGTGGCTGTTTACACTTTCACTGAATTATGAAGGTGCAGTGCGTAACAAGGCAGGTTCAGGCGAAATCGCCCCTGATAATAAAATTCCTGCCCGCACCATTGTTGATATGAGCATTAATTATCAATTGTCAGATAGTTTAAAACTGTTTGTCAGTGCGGAAAATGTTTTTGATAAAACATATATCGCCGCCCGCCGGCCATACGGTATTCGCCCCGGAAAACCACGTAACTTCTTTGCGGGTATAGCTCTTTCTTTCTAGCTTGGTTTTTTATAGCTCACGGCTGTCGCAGGTAAACCTGCTTCGCCTGCGCATACGCCTCGTATTAACTCGGACGGGCATGCGCCCTACGTTACTCAGTTTAAATTACTAGGCCTGAGTTTGTTGCCGCTTTTTACTCTTGCATGTAGAGGGTGTGTGCGGTTAGCCTGTTTGCGACAGTAAATTAAAAGAGGATTGATAGATGAGATCAGTATTAATGGCATCGGCAGCAGTGTTTATGCTAGCCGCATGTGACAAGCCTGCAGAGGTTGAACTAACCTCGGGGGTAGATATTGCAGGTTTGGACCAAAACGTTCGCCCGCAAGACGATTATAACGCTTATGTAAATGGTAAATGGATGGCAGAAACTGAAATTCCTGCTGACAAAACCAGTTGGGGTGCGTTTAATGTGTTGCGCGAAAATTCTGATGCAGACCAGCGCACCATTATTGAAGAAATAGCCGCACGTGAAAGCTTGGAGATGGGTACAGATGCCCAACGTGTTGGTGACTTTTACAAAAGCTATATGGATATAGCGGCAATTGAAGCTGTGGGTGCATCTGCCATTTCAGCAGATGTGGATGCAGCTTTTGCCACAAGTAGCATTGATGAGGCCGTAGCCTTAGCCGCCAGTAACCACGTTTATGGTGTGCAAATGCCAATTGGTTTAGGTGTTTATGGTGACCTTGGTGATAGTAGCAGATACATGGTTTATTTTGGCCAATCTGGCCTAAGCCTGCCAAACAGAGATTATTACACTAACGAAGGTGAGAAGTACGATGTGCTTCGTGCCGCTCTTCCTGAATATGTGGAAAGCCTGTTTAACCTAATGGGGGTTGACGGTGCTGCTGAAAAAGCCGCCGCTGTTATGGATTTGGAAACAAAAATTGCCGCCGCACATTGGTCAGCCGCAGAAAACAGAGATGTTGAAAAAGCGTATAACCTTTATACTCGCGAAGAATTATCATCAGTTTCTGACAATATTAATTGGCAACAGGTGTTAGATGCTAACCGAGTGCCAGCCGAACAAGCTGAGGTGGTTGTTCGCAACCCATCATATGTAACAGCACTTGGTGAAATGTTTGCAAATGAGCCGTTGGAAAATTGGCAAGCGTATTTTGCTTATAAGCTAATAAATGACGCGGCTAGTTCAATGTCTGATGAGTTTGTGCAAACACGCTTTGGCTTTAGAAAGCTGATTAACGGGCAAGAGGAAATTACCCCTCGTTGGCAACGTGCCACCCAAACCCTAAACAGAGCAATGGGTGAGGCAGTTGGTAGTGTTTATGTAGCACGTTATTTCCCTCCTGCGGCAAAACAGGGCATGGATGAACTGGTACAAAACGTACTTGGTGCATTTGCCCAGTCGATTAACGAACTGACATGGATGGGTGACGAGACAAAAGCAAAAGCCCAAATTAAACGTGAAAAGTTTACCGTAAAAATTGGCTACCCTGATGAATGGCGTGACTATTCAGCGTTAAATATCAGTGCGGATGATTTGGCTGGTAACATGAAGCGCGCAGGCGAGTTCGAGCATATGCGTAGCATTAACCAGTTGGGCGGTCCAATTGACCGCGGCGAATGGGGCATGACACCACAAACTGTAAACGCATATTTTAACCCAGTGTTGAACGAAATTGTGTTCCCTGCGGCTATTTTGCAACCTCCGTTTTATAACATGGCGGCTGAACCTGCGGTTAACTACGGCGGTATCGGTGCGGTTATTGGCCATGAAATTGGCCATGCTTTTGACGATAATGGTCGTAAGTTTGATGGCGATGGCAACCTGAACGACTGGTGGACAGAAGATGATGCCACCGCGTTTGAAGCCGCTGCCTCAGCATTGGTTGAGCAATATAATGGCTTTGAAGGCCTGCCTGATATGAATGTGAACGGTCAATTGACCTTGGGCGAAAACATTGGCGACCTGACAGGTGTTACCATTGCATGGCGTGCTTATGTAAACTCGCTAAATGGTGAAGAGCCACCAGTTATTGATGGCCTAACAGGTGCCGAGCGTTTCTTGCTTGGTTGGGGTCAAGTTTGGCAGTGGAAAGGTCGTGAAGAAGCAAGACGTTCTCGTTTGTTAGCTGATCCACATTCACCACCATATTGGCGTGTTAATGGCACACTAATGAACTCACCATTGTTTATGGAAACATATGGCGTGGTTGAGGGCGATGGTATGTACCGCTCAACCGAAGATCAGGTGAAAATCTGGTAAAAAAGGCTTTTCTTTTAGCTCACGACGTAAAACGCAGCGCCTTGGCGCTGCGTTTTTTTGTCTGCGCATACGCCTCGTATTAACTCGGACGGGCATGCGCCCTACGTTACTCAGCTATAATTCTCAAGGTCACGGCCACACACTGAACTGGTTGTAATAGGAGCTGAGTGGACGAGTAGCTATAATAGCTACGAGGACTAGCGACCAAGCGGGAGCGCAGCCTGCGTGGCGCCAAAGGGCGAAGCCCTGAACGCAATTAAGCAAACGGCAAAAACAGAGTTTTCTACCGTGAGCTCTAAAACAGTGCGCGCCCCTTTTTTAATCTATACACTCACTTTCAATTTGCACCGTTGTGTGGTCCAAGTCGTAATGTTTGTTCAGGTACGCTTTAACATCGTTTAGCGCTTGGCTGTGGTCAGAACCTTCAGCCAGTGTAGCGTGCATGGTTAGCAATGGTTTTTCAGATGTAAGCAACCACACATGCACATGGTGCACATCAGAAATTGTACTGATGTTTTCTCGCAAATCTTCCTGCATGGCTTCAATGTCAAAGGCATCGGGGGTGCCTTCCATTAAAATGTGAATAGCTTTTTTAATCAAATGCCAACCAGATTTTAAAATTAAAAGACCAACCAAAACCGATAAAAGCGGGTCAATGGGTGTCCAGCCAGTTTGCATTATGACAATAGCCGCCACAATAGCCGCAACTGAACCCAGCATATCGCCTATGACATGCAGTAATGCACCTTCAATGTTTAAATTATCTTTGGCACCACCATGCAAAATGAAAAACGCAATTATGTTTACCACCAAGCCAGTAATAGCCACTGCTAACATTGGCCCTGCTAAAATGGGTGAGGGGGTTAGCATACGTTCAAACGCTTCCCAGAAAATCCATCCAACCAGAACAATAAGCGACAGGCCATTTACAAATGCGGCAATAACCTGAAAGCGGTCATAGCCATAGCTGCGGCGTTTGTCAGCAGGGCGGCGGGCTATGCGAAATGCGCCCCATGCCAGGCCAAGTGCGGCGGCATCGGTCAGCATATGTGCGGCATCTGCTAAAAGTGCAAGCGAGCCTGAAATAATACCACCAAATACTTCAGCCACCATAAAGCTAGCTGTTAGTATCATTGCCCAAAATACACGACGCTCATTAGCCCCGTGGGCATGGTTATGGTCGTGTGAACCATGTGAATGACTGTGATCGTGACCCATTGTTTCCCTCTACCCTTGTTTAAGTGATATTACTATCTAGGTGTTTTTTTATGGAATTAAAGACCTGATTAAACATTTCAGTGGTTAAGCGACCTGTGTTGGTATTGTAACGTGAGCAATGATAACTGTCGATTAGCAATAGGTCATTACCAATGTCGTGCTTGGCATCGTGACCAAATTTAAATTCAGCACGGCGTAACTCAAGGGCAGAAAGCACGTTGTTGTGGGCAATGCCACCAAGTGCCATGATAATTTTCAGGTTTTTCATAGCATTTATTTGCCGCACTAAAAACGGGCGGCAATTTACCATTTCTTCGCCAATGGGCTTGTTTTCTGGTGGCACACAACGCACCGCATTAGTAATAAGAATGTTTTTTAATGCTAAATCATCGCCCTTTGCCAAGGTGTAGTTACGGTCATAAGTGCCAGTGGTAAACCCGTGACTGCCAAGGGTTTCAAACAACAGGTCGCCCGCCCAGTCGCCAGTAAATGGTCGCCCAGTGCAGGTTGGCCGTCGCAACCCCGGTGGTGGACCA
>DAOWAS010000050.1 GCA_030634465.1 Alphaproteobacteria bacterium
ATTCCCCAACCACGAGAAACTGTGTGGCAGGCGTTAAATGACATTGATATTTTAAAAAACTCCATACCTGGCTGTGAGGAAATAAGCTGGTCGGGCGACAATGCGCTGGATGCCACAGTTAAGGCCAAGGTTGGCCCTGTTAAGGCAACGTTTAAAGGCTCTGTCACCTTGGAAGATATCAACGCACCTGAAAGCTATACCATTAAAGGTCAGGGCAAGGGTGGTGCCGCAGGTTTTGCCAAGGGTTCCGCCCATGTTACATTAGATGAAGAAGATGGCGGCACACGCCTGCACTACACCGTTGATGCCACAGTGGGTGGCAAGCTGGCACAGGTTGGCTCACGGCTAATACAAGGCACTGCTAACAAGCTATCAGCCGAATTTTTTGATGCCCTGACATTGCAATTAGGTGGCGAGGTTGAAAAAAATGAGGAAAGCGAAGACGAGCAGTTTACATCACTGCCAACACATATTTGGGTTGGTGGTATTATTTCATTCGTTGCCCTAACACTGTGGTATTTTGCCAAATAACAAGCGAGCTTGGCTTAATGAAAAACCAACTAAAAACAGCCCTTAGCTGGGCAGAACAATCTGAACAATCCGAAGTGGCTATTGCCACTGTCATCTCCACTTGGGGTTCGGCACCGCGCCCGCAGGGCAGCATGATGGTTATAAAAGCTGACGGTTTGTTTGAAGGCTCGGTTTCTGGTGGCTGTATTGAAGGTGAAGTTATCCACGCGGGGCTTGATGTTATAAAGTCAGGCGGGCGCAAGGTTTTAGAGTTTGGCGTTAGTAATGACGATGCCATAAAAGTTGGTCTGGCATGCGGCGGCACCATAAGAGTGTTGGTTGAAAAACTTGATGCTAAAATGGTTGAGCAAATTAAAACCATTCAGCAAAGCTTGGCTAACAACAGGTCTGCATTATGGCTTAGACCACTTGAAGGAAGTGGAAAAACCTCTGTTCTATTTGGTGCTGATATTAAGCAGGCACAAGAGAATGGCGATAAAAACCTGTTTCTTCACATGCTTGAAACACCAATAAAACTGCAAATAATTGGCGCTGTGCACATTGCCCAAGCCTTAAACCATATGGCAAAACTAAACGGTTTTGATGTGGAAGTTATAGACCCTCGAGGTGCCTTTGCTGAAGCTGAACGTATGCAAAACTGTACTGTGGTTGAACGCTGGCCTGATGAGGCGTTAGAAGATAACCCGCCCACCAACCGCACCGCCATTGTAACCCTGACCCACGACCCAAAGCTGGACGATGCCGCCTTAAAAATAGCCCTTAATAGCGAGGCATTTTACATTGGCTGTCTGGGTAGTAAAAAAACCCATACCAAACGGTTGGAACGCCTTTCAACAGAAGGTTTTACCAGTGAACAGTTAGAGCGCATTCACGGCCCTGTTGGTTTGGACATTGGCGCTAAATCAGCATCTGAAATTGCGGTTTCCATATTGGCTGAAATTATTAGCTGCTACCGAGCAAAAACATGAGCCAGTTCCAAGCTATTGGCATTATGTTGGCGGCGGGCAGCTCGCGGCGCATGGGGGCTGAAAACAAGCTGTTATGCCAAATAAACAACACCACTATTTTAGAGCATAGCTTAAATAACTTTGCCCAATCTAAGCTTAAAGAAATAATACTTGTGTTAGGGCATGAGGCTGAAACAATTGCCGCACTTCCAGTGGTGCAAAAACTTAAAAGCGAAAAAAAGCTTAGCATTGTGATTAATAAAAATTACACCAACGGCATGGGAACATCGCTCTCAGCAGGGGTTGCCGCCATTGATGATGATGCTGATGCCTGCCTTGTAGCCCTTGGCGACATGCCGTTTATCTCAGCCAAAACCATTGATAAAATTATTGATGCGGGCAGTGCCGAAAAAGAAAAGGCAATTATTGTGCCGCAATATAATGGTAAAAATGGTCACCCTGTTTTGTGGAAAAAACAATTTTTCAATGCCCTTTCTGGTCTGAACAAAGACCAAGGGGCAAAAGACATTATTGCTGAAAACAAAACCTTGGTGAAGAACATACCAGTAGACGACAAAGGCATTATCCAAGATGTGGATACGCCAGAAATACTAGATAGTTTTAAGGTATAAATTATTCGAGAAAAGCAACTATTTGGGTAATTTCATAGCCATTTTTTTCAGGATAGCGGCGACGTAACTTAGCCATAGCGTTAGTTTCATCTTGAGCTTCAATATCAATAAAGTTCAGCTCTGCCCAAACATCATCTAAATGAGCATGGTGTAAGTGTTTTGCCACAAGATCGCGAACATCACGGTTAAATATAGCAGCTTCAAACATCGGCATATCAGTACTCCTCAAAACAACAGTCACTCATACTAAACAAACGCTAACCTACAAATAATTATTAAATTGTCTTTTCTAAATCAAGCACTTCTTGCGCTATTTGAAAAGAAAAACCCGCCCTTGCCAAAACCCCAAGGTGCTTTTGCCGCAGTTTTTTAGCCGTCTCATGGTCTTCTGGTTGTTTTAGGGCAAAATTTCCCAACTTTTTCTTACGTGCCAATTTAAGTGCGGCTTCATAATCAGCCTCGCCATCTGGGTTTATGGCGGCAATGGTTTTCTCAATAGTTTCTTGGTCTATGCCCTTGTGGCGCAGTTCGGCACGAATGACCGACAAGCCCCGCCCTTTTTTATGAAAGTTTTTTGCCCGCATCAGGGCATATTGCTCATCATCCACCAAGCCCATTCTTTGACATTTCGCTATTGCTTCATTCAGCCACAGTTGGGCATCATCTGGCATATCAGCGCCAAGGTTAACCCGCCGCCAAATTTTACGCTCTAGAATACGACGTAAATTGCCACTGCTTGATGAAAAACGAGCCAAATAATGCATTGCGGCACGTTCTAAATATTGCGCAGTAACTTTTTTAATTCGTTTTTCTTTGCTCATACTTTAGTTTGCAAACACTAGCCGCCAAATTCAACCAAAAACTATAATTATTAAACAACATATTTTTCACTGATATTTTCCATTAGGTTTTTCATTTAACAGCCATTATAAACTTAACCATGCGCGCAACGTTTTCAGATTTTTTATTGCTTTTTATTCTCAGCATTTTGTGGGGTTCGTCCTATGTGGCAGTTAAGCTGGTTCTGGTTGACCTAGACCCACTTAGCTTAGCCACAATCAGAATTTTAATTTCAGCTATCATGATGCTGGCCTATATGAAGTTTTTGGGTGAAAAACTACCGAGAGATTTCAAAAGCTGGAAAATTTTAACCATTGTTGGTTTGGGTGGCATGGCGTTACCGTTTTTCCTCATTGGTTGGGGCATGCAAGAAATGCCCTCAGGCCTAGCAGGTGTTATCATTGCCGCCACCCCAATTATAACACTGGCTTTGTCCCACTTTATGTTGGCTGGTCACCAAATTACTAAAAAACAATCCCTTGGCATGGTGCTGGGCTTTACTGGTGTGTTTATTTTAATGGGTGGCTTTTCAGTGCTTGAGGTCAGCACCTCAAACTTTGCCAAATTAGCCATACTTCTAGCCGCCATTGGCTATGCCTATACTGCGGTGCGCTTGCACGAATTAAACCATTTAACACCAACCGTGGGTGCAACTGGCCTAACCATAGTATCCGCCGTTATTATGTTTATTTTCAGCCTGTTTAACGCCCCAATTTGGCAAGTTGAAATGAGCTTTGATACCGTGGCAGTAATGCTATATTTAGCTATATTTTCCACAGTTATTGGCACCATTATAATGACAAAGCTAATCTTCAGTGCCGGCCCTGCATTCATGTCACTAAACAATTTTTTAGTACCCGTTGTGGCGGTTTTATTGGGTGTTATTTTGCTTAATGAAACCATCAGCGAAAACCTGATAATATCTTCTATTTTCATTCTTGTTGGGGTGTGGTTAGCCGCACCAAAAAAAATTAAGTTTTAATAATTTTCCCTATCACTTCTAAGGTGCGTTCAATTTCTTCTGGTGTGTTGTAATAATGGGGTGACAGCCGCAGGCTTTCATCAATTCCCCGCGCCTCCATGTCTAAACGAGTGTGAAAAACACTTGCAACCTGCCCTGTAATACCCAAGGACAATAACTGTTCCCTAACATCTCTGGCCTCGAAGCCCGCAACCACGCAGGTTACAATTGCGCTTAAATTTGCCCCAATGTCCGTAACCGTAACACCGTCAATTGCCGCCAAACCACTGCGCAACTGGTCTGACAGGTTTTTAATGCGCTTAAAAACAGCATCATTATCTAACGCTAGCAGATATTTAACCGCCTCGCCAAAGGCCAAAACTGCGGCAACATTACGCTCCCACGCTTCAAACACTCTGGCATTATTAAGGGGGTCAAAACTATCACTTGTCGTCCACGCCGCACCTTTGTTGGTCATAAACACGGGGTTTAGTTTTTTACGCATGGCGTGGCTAACATAAAGTGCGCCAATGCCCCTAGGGCCACGCAAAAATTTTCTGGTGGTAAAGGCCGCCATGTCGCAACCAATGTCAGCAACATCAATTTTCATTTGCCCCAGCGACTGGCAGGTATCTAACAAATATGGAATGTCATGTTTTTTTGCTATTTTGCCCACGGCTTTAACATCATTAACCTGCCCGCTAGATGATGGCACATGGCTAATGGCAATTAGTTTTGCGCCCGCCGCCGCTTCTATCTCTAGCGAGGCTAAGTCCAAATCACCAGTATCATCAGGGTTAATGACAACAATTTCTATGCCCAGTTTTTCCTTTGCATGAAGCAATGCCACAAAGTTACTGCAATATTCGTTAAAGCCTGTGATAACCCTGTCACCAGATCTTAAATCCAAGCTATAAAATGCCTTATCCCAAGCGTCAGTGGCACTGGTTAAAACCGCAACCTCGCCAGATTTCGCCCCAATCAAACGCTCAAAATTGGTATAAACAGCCTCTAGTTCATCGGTCACTTTGTCTTGGGCATCGTAACCACCAATGGCTTCTTCAAGCTTAATATGGGTGAGCATGCGTTCCACCACAACGCTTGGCATTAACGCAGCACCTGCATTGTCCAAATGTATGTGATTGTTAGCTGAAGGGGTATCTAGCCTTATTCTATCTAAATCCAGAGCCATTTTTGTTTGAAATCCTTAGTTTAGCCACATTTTCAGGGTCAATAACCACTAAGAAAATGCTTGCGAAATTTGTTATATCGGTCTAATTCACTTTATATAACTATTACAGGTATATATAAGCTAAAAAAACAAAGTCTCAATATGCACTTAACAGAAATTGGGACGCCTGCAAATAGTCGGGAAACATATAACCTATGGGGGGCATGCCCATATTGTTGAGGGAACACCCAAAGCAGTAATGCTGGGCATAAATCTTATGACACAACCAACACCTACACTTGATGCTAGTTTAGAACGCAAATATGCAGAGTTTGACACCCTAATTGACGCTGTTGAATATGCGGCAAAAGGTGTGCGTGGAATTAATTTTTATTCATCAAGAGGCGAACTGGTAGAGGCACTGACCTATACCGAGCTTCGTGACCGCGCTGTAGATATTGGCAAGCGCTTGGTTGCAATGGGTTACGAAAAAAACGACCGCATTGCCCTTATTGCCGACACCAGCGCCGACTTTGTGTGCTTTTTTGTTGGTTGCCAGTATGCTTCCCTTTTACCAGTGCCACTACCACTGCCAACATCGTTTGGTGGTCGTGATGGTTATGTGGATCAGTTAGCAGGGCAAATGAAAAGCTGTGGTGCTACAGCTGTTGTTACCCCTCTAAGCATGCAGGAACTTGTGCTTGAAGCGGCTAACCGTTTTGATTTTAAATTTAAAGGCACCCCTGAGCAATTTTTAGCTGAAGATGTTGTTTTGGGCGACACACGTTTGCCAAAGACCGATGATTTAGATTATTTGCAATATTCGTCAGGCTCAACTCGTTTTCCCCACGGTGTATCCGTTACCCACAAGTCGTTGATGGTAAACTGCCATGACATGGGTAAATACGGTGTGCAACTAATCGAGGGTGATCGTTGTTTGTCTTGGTTGCCATTTTATCATGACATGGGTTTGGTTGGCACGTTCCTTACTTCCCTCACCTGTCAGACAACTGTTGATTATTTACCAACCGAAGACTTTGCCCGTCGCCCTATGACATGGCTTAAGCTTTTAAGTGATAATAAAGCTACCGTTACCTACAGCCCTACATTTGGTTATGATATTTGCGCCAGACGTGCAGGCAAATCGGCAATGGAAGGCTTAGACCTTTCAAGCTGGAAAGTTGCTGGCATTGGTGGCGACATGATCCGTGTTGAGGTTATGAAAAACTTCGCTGAAAAATTTGCCTCAGTTGGTTTTGAGCCAACAACATTTGTGCCTAGTTACGGTCTGGCTGAATGTACATTGGCAGTTAGCTTCATGCCTATTGGTGTTGGCATTGTGGTTGATAAGGTTGATGAGCGCGTTATTAGCGGTGAAAAACAAGCACAATTGCCCCACGGCGCACGCCTCAATGGCATGACCAACGGCCAAACCAATGGTTATAGAGATATAGTGAACTGCGGTGTGCCACTGCCAAGCTACGAGTTAGAGATTAGAGATGAAAGCGGCACTGCCCTTGCTGACCATAATATTGGTCGGGTATTTGTGCGCGGCGAAAGCGTTATGCGCGACTATTATAACGACCCTGAGGCCACAGCGGCATGCCTGAGCAAAGATGGTTGGCTAGACACAGGCGACATGGGTTACATGCATGCAGGCTCGCTATACATTGTGGGTCGGGCGAAAGACCTTATTATCATCAATGGTAAAAACCACTGGCCGCAAGATTTAGAATGGGCTGTGGAACAAATTGAAGGCATTAGAAGCGGCGATACTGCGGCTATTTCCCTACCAGGAACAAACGACGAAGAAGTGCCAACACTGTTGGTGCAATGTCGTTTGCGCGATGATGATGAACGCAAAGCTTTTGTCGAAGAAATTAAAATTCAGGTTATGAAAACCACTGGCATTCAATGCCAAATTGAACTGGTGCCACCACGCACCTTGCCACGCACATCGTCTGGCAAACTTTCCCGGGTTAAGGCCAGAGCGCAGTTTATTTCAGGTGTACTTAGCAGCCCAACTGTTCATTAAACATGGGGGTTCATTAAACATGGGCGGTACCACTAAAACCATTGCCCTTACAGGCAGCACTGGTTTTATCGGCCAGCATATCATTCATCAAGCACGCTTAATGGGTTTTGACATCAAAGCCCTTTGCCGTCAGCCCCAACCCGAACAAGATGGTGTCACATGGGTAAGTGGCGACCTGCATAATATTGACGCTTTAAAGGAACTGGTAAGTGGTGTTGATGCGGTTATTCACACAGCAGGTTTGGTAAAAGCATTAAGTTGGAATGATTTTGAACGTATTAATGTTGAGGGCAGTGCCAACTTGGCTCAGGCTATTTTAGCACAAAATACAAACGACCCACTGCATACCATACATTTTTCCTCACTTGCCGCGCGTGAACCACACTTGTCGCACTATGCGCGCTCTAAAAACCTTAGCGAGCAGGTAATGCAGGGCTTGTTGGGTGGTAGCGATACACCAATTACCATTTTGCGTCCCCCTGCGGTTTATGGCCCTATGGATACAGAATTGTTTCCCATAATAAAATCGATCGGCAAAGGAATACTTCCCATTCCTGCCAGTAAAAACAACCGCTTTTCCATGATTTACGCCACCGATCTGGCAAATGCGGCACTTTGCGCCATAAGCCAAGAACAAGCTTACGGCCAGTGCTACGAGCTAGATGATGGCAACGCTCAGGGCTATAAAATGGAAGAACTGGGCGAGATAGCCGCTAACATTTTCAACAGGCCTGTTCGCAATGTTATAATTCCGGCATGGGTGCTGAAAACCATTGGCGTTATGGGCAGTGCAACCGCCACCATAACCCGCAAGCCAACCATGCTAAGTCACTTGAAGGCAAACGAGCTGTCGCACCCCAACTGGGTGGCAAGCGATAACCGCATGAATGATGCCGAGTTTTGGCAAGCTGAAACTAACCTTAAGCAAGGCTTGGAAAGCGCCATAAACTGGTATAAAAAGGAAAGACTTTTATAGCCACCAAATGATCACATTTGAACATTTGTTTTTAGCGTGGCTATGGTGTATGTAAGTTCGCCTTATCAAATAATAAGCGTGGTATAAAATTTATGACCAATGATGACATTAGAATAAAAATCATGGAACTTATTGTTCCCTTCAATAAAAAGAACATCGAGTTAAAGCCTGAAACCACCTTTGCTGTGGATTTAGATTTGGACAGCTTGTCTGTTATGGATTTGGTTGCTGAAATTGAAGATTTGTTTGATATTATTATTCCACTTAATCTTTTGCCTGATTTAGAGACAATTCAACAAGTGTCTGATGCTGTGGAAAAAATTATGGGTGATGCATGAGCGCAGATTTGTTTGATAAGTTCCAAGGTATAATTGACCAAGTAGCCAGGCTGCCACAAGATGCCACCAACCCATTTACCGTTAAAATGGACAAAGTGTTCTCGCAAACCGAAGCTGAGATTGATGGCAAACGCATTCTTTTGGCTGGCACTAATAACTATATGGGCATGACCTTTGACCAAAACGCGCTTGATGCCGCCCACAAAGCCCTAGACGAGTTTGGCACAGGCACCACAGGCTCACGAGTGCTAAACGGCACATATTCTGCCCACAGAGATTTGGAAGACAGCCTTAAAGATTTTTTCAACACCAAGTTTGCCATGGTATTCTCAACCGGATATTTGGCTAACCTTGGCATATTGTCCACCTTAGCGGGCAAGGACGATTATATAATTATCGATGCCGACAGCCATGCCAGCATTTATGATGGTTGCGCCATGGGCAACGCCAACATTGTGCGTTTTCGCCATAACGATGCCGCTGATTTGGAAAAACGTCTTAACCGCCTGCCCGCCGACGCTGGGAAATTGGTTGTGGTTGAAAGCATTTATTCAATGTTGGGCGACAAAGCCCCACTTAAAGAATTAGCAGAAGTAACAAAAGCCGCAGGTGCGATGTTTGTGGTGGACGAAGCCCATTCAATGGGTTTTTACGGTGAAACTGGCGGCGGTGTAACCCAAGAAGAAGGCATTGAAGACATGGTCGATTTTATTATCGGCACATTTTCAAAAAGCGTTGGCACTGTTGGTGGTTACTGCGTGTCCAACCACCCGAAATTTGAAGTGTTACGCTTGGTATCACGCCCCTACATGTTCACGGCTTCATTGCCGGCATCTGCTATGGCATCGGCAAAGTCAGCCCTTGCCACGCTAAAAGCAGGCAGTAACCTAAAAGCTGCGCTGTGGGACAATGCCAATCGTTTGCACGCTGGCCTGAAAGAGGCAGGGTTTAAAATTGCCACTGACAAAGCCGAAAGCCCCATAATTGCAGTTTGTCTGGAAGATGCCGAAACCACAGCAATGGCATGGTCTGAACTATTAGCCGCAGGGGTTTATGTAAACATGGCAATTCCACCCGCCACACCACAAGGGTTGAACTTGCTACGTTGTAGTGTTTGCGCCGTGCATACGTCTGAGCAAATAGACACAATTATCGCCGCATTTAAAATGGTAAAAGAAAAGCTTAAGCTTTAGGTTTTTTAAAACCGATAAAGTCTAAGACTTCGTCGCCGTTAATGGTTATTTCCACCTCAGGATCAACATTAATCAGCTCACCATCAAGGGTGATGCTGGTGGCGCCATTCATTATTATTTCGCCAGACCTGCGGGTGTGAATACCCACAATGCTTTTTTTACCAATGTTATTGGTCATAAGGCCATACATGGCGCGAAATGCTGAGAAAAAGCCATATTCCGCCGCCGCAAAACCCATTGAACCCTTGCCAAAACGACCAAATGGTTGCCGCCCTGAGGGCAATATAGCAAGCGTTGTTACCAACATAGCAAACAAATGGCACTTTACCTCGCCCGCACCGCGCAAGCGAATGCGGCTGTGGGGTACAAAACCAACTTTGTTATTTTTATTTTTATAACCACGCCCCATTGCACGTATAAAAACCATGGCATGGGCCAGAACTGAAACAAGATGTCTTGGCAAAACAGCAATATCAAACTTGTGCTTATAGTGGGCTACTTGTGCCTCTAAAACACCCGCTTTTAAATAAACGCCGTAAAATGGGTCACGATCATCAGCAGTATCCAGCTTTATCAGGTGTTGTTTTACAATATGGTCTTCCATGCCACCAATTTGCGCCATGTTTATAAGCTCTGCTAAAATTTTATGTGGGCGACGATCTGAACCCAAGTCGTGCGCCAATTTGTTGGCTCTGCCTGTGGCTAGCACTGCCAAAACTGGCATGTCGTCAAATAGCTTGCTGTTCTTTAAAAAATTCAATGCGGTGTGAATGGTAGCATCACCACCATTTATAATAAGTAACGATGGCTTGGTGCGGGAAAACTGAGTTAGGGCTTCGGGAATGGTGGCATCTTCATCTAATTCAAAATGGAAAATATTTTTAGAATTGGCAACAACCGCACGAATTAGCGGCATATATTTTTTATTATGTGCGCACCAAGGACTTGAAAGTATTGCCACCTGAGGAAAGGCCATGAAGGTTCCAGAATTATCTAATTTTTATTGCATTCTTTATAAGCCGCCGATGGCAATTTTTCAACCATAGACAACTGTGAATAAGCAAAAAAAACTATGGTAACTAGCGTCTACCGCGACGGCGTCGCTCCGCCTTGCCTGAATTGAAAAGATAGTTCAAACCAACCTCTATTTCTTGCAGTCCTGCATCGGTTGTGAACGACACTTCTTCATAATCTGGCACTGAAAAACCAAGACTAGGGTTGTTGGAAAAACCAAAACCATCGCTAAACACCTCAACACGGCCATTAGCATTGCGGTCATGCAAAACAGCCATTGAATATGTTCCCTCGCTCGGCAGTTCCATGCAAACCTGCATATCGCCAATTTCGCTTGGCACATCCACTCTTTTAACGCCCTTGCCTGTAACTAAAAAGTCATCAGGGTTGTCGCCATAAATCATAACCCGAACGTTGCCCTCTTCCGATTGCACACCGCTAACATTAACCAATATACGCGAGGTTTCATCAGTGGGGTTCAAGCATGGCAAAACTTGCTCTGCCATTGCCAATGTTGGCACAACCGAGCCATCCACGGCATCTTCAGCGGTGCGGTCATCATATTTTGACTGTACCATGTTCATAATACCAGAGGTTAAGCCACCGTCTTCTTCCTCAGCAATGGTTGCGCTAGAATAGATTGTGGAAAAAACTGCGGTTGCCACAGCAACAATTTTTGATAGGTTTTTGGGCATTTATAAACTTCTCTTATTATTGTCAGTATGTTCAAACATTTAACTGTTGAACATTTCTATATTCATTTATTCTATAAAACACCAGTAAATAGGCGGAAATAAGGCTTAAAAACATCATTTTCATGAATTACTGCCCTTTTATTATATTTAGGTATCAATTTGCCAAACACAAGAAGGCTTGCGACCATGGGCTTATTCAGGTAGCAAGTTACATGATTAATTTTTAGCTGAGTATGCAAAATGTCCAATAACAGTATTGAAATCAGGCCTATTGGCACAAAAGACCTGCAAGAATTTCTCGACGTTCCAATAGCTATTTATAAAGATGACCCTAACTGGGTGCATCAACTGGACTTTGAACGTAAAGAAGCACTTTCACCTAAAAAAAATCCATATTTCAAACACGCCGAAGTACAAATGTGGATAGCCTATAAAAACGGCGAACCTGTGGGGCGCATCTCGGCGCAAATTGACCAGCGAAGCTTGGAGATAATTAACCCCACATTAGGGCATTTTGGCTTTTTTGAATGTATTGATGACATTGAGGTTAGCACAGCCCTCATGGACACCGCCGCAAACTGGCTGCGTGAGCGTGGCATGGCTGAGATGTCAGGGCCATATGATCTTTCTATCAACGAAATGTGCGGCCTGTTGGTGGAAGGGTTTGACGAACCACCAATGATAATGATGCCCCATGGGCGGCCTTATTATAAAAATATGGTTGAGGCATATGGTTTTGAAAAAGAAAAAGACCTGTTGGCTTATCTCATCTGCACATCAAAGCCGTGGCCTGAAAAGTTTAAACGCATTATTTCCATGGCAAACCGCAATAAACACATCAAGATTCGTGAACTAGACAAAAGCCGCTACACGCAAGAAATTGCAACAGTTTTTGACATTTTCAATGATGCATGGAGCGACAATTGGGGCTTTATCCCCTTCACCGAAGAAGAAGCCCACCACGCGGCAAAAGAACTTAAACCTGTTATCCGCTCACACCGCGCTATGATTTGCGAGTTTAAAGGCAAAGAGGTCGGCTTTATGATAACCATACCCGATGTGAACGGCTATATTAAAGACTTGGATGGCAAGCTGTTGCCCTTTGGTTGGCTCAAGCTTTTATGGCGCATTTTCAGAAACGACGAGTTTTCGGTTCGCACCCCGCTTTTGGGCATTAGAAAAGAAATGCAAGACACGCCCTATAGCGGTCTGATAGCCATTTTATTAATTGATAAAATTCGTCAAAACATTGCCAAAGATGCAAATATTAGAAAACATGGCGGCGACATGCGCGCCGAGTTGTCATGGATTTTAGAAGACAATTTACCCATGCGTAAAATTCTGGAAGAAGCTGGCGCTACTATTTACAAAACTTATCGCATCTACAAAAAGATGCTTTAATTTGTAGCTCACGGTAGCAAACTACGTTTTCACCGTTCGCTTATTGCGTTCAGGGCTACGCCCTTTGGCGCCACGCAGGCTGCGCTCCCGCTTGGTCGCTAGTCCTCGTAGCTATTATAGCTACTCGTCCATTTAGCTCCTGTTTCAACAGACGAATTGTTATGAAAACTGGAAGCCGCTAGGCTGACCGGCACTTATGTGCCGCACATGCGTAGGCGAAGCAGATTTATCTGCGATAGCCGTGAGCTATAAAAAAGAAAACCTATCCAGCATCTAAAAATTTAACCGCATCATCACGTTCAAACAGGTATAGTAAAACCCTTAGTGCCTCTGCACGTTCACCACTCATGTCACTGTGTTTGTTCAGGAACAATTGCGCATCGTCCCTCGCAGTGGCTAGCAGGTCGCCGTGAACTGCAAGGTCAGCCACGCGGAACTTAGGCAAGCCGCTTTGCTTAGTGCCCATAACTTCACCAGCACCGCGCAACCTTAAATCTTCTTCGGCAATGACAAAACCATCTTCAGTATCACGCAAAATACGTAGTCTGGCCTTGGCAATCTCACCCACATTGGCATTGCGCAACAACACACAGCTAGATTGCTTGTCACTACGCCCCACCCTGCCGCGCAACTGATGAATTTGCGCTAGGCCAAATCTCTCAGCATGTTCAATAACCATAACTGTGGCTTGCGGTACGTCCACCCCAACCTCAATAACCGTAGTGGCTACCAAAACCGCATATTCGCCTGCCTGAAACTTTGCCATTACTTCATCTTTTTCCGCTGGCTTCATGCGCCCATGCACCAAACCAACCTTGTCTCCAAACTTGGCTTTCAGGTCTTCATATCTGTCTTCTGCGGCAGCCAAGTCAAGCTTTTCGCTTTCCTCAACCAAGGGGCAAACCCAATATGCGCGCTCGCCTTTTTCTACGGTGCGTTTAATGCCATCAACCACCACAGCCATACGGTCAATTGACACCACACTGGTTTTAATGGGTTTGCGCCCTGCGGGCTTTTCACGCAGTAACGTCACATCCATGTCGCCGTAAATGGTTAGGGAAAGTGTTCGCGGTATTGGCGTTGCGGTCATAACCAACATATCTGGCAGGGTTTTGCCCTTTGCCGCCAAACTTAAACGTTGATACACACCAAACCTGTGCTGTTCATCCACCACAGCAAAGCCCAGGTCGTTATAATCCACACCTTCCTGAAAAACCGCATGGGTGCCCACTAATAAGTGGGTTTTGCCTGATGCCAAATCAGCCAAAATAGCCTCGCGTTTTTTGCCTTTGTGCCTGCCCGTGAAAAACGCAATGTTTAAACCAAGCTCATCACACAGTGGTTTCAGGCTTTCATAATGCTGTTTTGCTAGAATTTCAGTAGGGGCTAAAAATGCCGCCTGCGAGCCAGCCTCAATTGCAGTTAAACTGGCTAAAAATGCCACAATGGTCTTGCCACTGCCCACATCGCCCTGCAACAAGCGCAACATGGCATCAGTGCTGTGCATGTCGGCATCAATATCCACCATGGCCTCTAGTTGAGCATTGGTCAGGCTGTATGGCAATAGGCCCAGTGTTTTTTGCCGCAGGTTGCCGTTAGCTTCGTGCGCCCTGCCCTTTTTACGCTTACGGTTAAGGCGCACTAACGACAATGCCAACTGGTTTGCCAACAATTCGTCATATGCCAAGCGCATGCGTGCTGGTGCGGTGGGTGCTAACTCAGCTTCAGCTTGCGGGTTGTGACAGGCAAGCAAAGCATCGTGCCACGAAGGCCAGTTGTTTTTCGCCAGCCAGTTTTTTTCTTGCCATTCAGGCAGTTCTTTAACGCGGTCTAATGTTTGTATTATAGCTTTTAACAGCACCTTTTGGCTTAGCCCTGCGGTCAGCGGGTAAAGCGGTTCTAGCAATGGCAGTTTATCTATTTCATCTGGTTTAATAATATAATCAGGGTGGGTCATTTGCAGGGTTTTGCCAAAACGCTCAACCTTGCCAGAAATTATGCGAACCTCACCCTCAACCAATTGTTCTTTTAAATATTTTTCATGGGCGTGGAAAAACACTAGTGTCATTTTGCCAGTGTCGTCAAACACATTCACCTTATAAGGCGCACGTTTGTTTGGTGGGTTATTATGCTTGCCCACCACCACCTCAATTGTTGCCATGGCACCATCAACCAGCTCATCCACCTCTGGTCGCCAACGACGGTCTATTAAACCAGTGGGCAAATGCCACAGCACATCAATTATTTTATTGCCCAAAAGCCGTTCAAAATGAACGGACATGCGTGTACCCACACCCTTCAATGTGGACAGATCGGCAAAAAGTGGAAATAAAACTTCTGGTCGCACACAATACCCCTTTTATGGATGCAAAGTTTATCTTATGGTGCGCTTGACCAGTGGTCAATTCTATATCTCTCATGCTAGTTTCTTAAAAGAAATTAGCTGAGTAAACGAACGAATTGCAAAGCGGCGAAGCAGGCTTCCTGCGACAACCGTGAGCTATAAAAGAACTGGAAGCCGCTAGGCTGACCGTGGCTTATGCCACGCACCTCGTAGCTGTGAGATTTATCGAACTAGCGTGAGAGCTAAAAAAACGAGCCAATAAAAAATGAGCAACGCAACAATCAATGATTTAGAAACCCGCCTTAAGCGCCTGCGCTTTCGCGCTTGGCATCGGGGTACGCGTGAGGGTGACCTTATTGTCGGCCAGTTTATTGACCTGCATAAAAACAGCCTGACACACGATGATTGCAACTGGTTTGAAGCCCTGATGGAAGAGCCAGAACAAGACCTGATAGCGTGGATTACGGGCAAGCAAGACCTGCCAGAGCGTTATGATACCGAGATGATGGCAAAGATTAGAAAACTGGACTTCCTGACCATTGTTGGTGATGGGGCATAATACTGTGAGCATGGAAAACTTAGGTAATATCATTGAAGCCACCAGTGGCTTTTCCTTAGAAGGCGTGCCTGAGGGATATGATGGCCTGTTGCTTGCTAATTTGGCAACCGAGGCGGCTAAAAATAACAAGCCACTGCTACACATAACAACCGATGCCAACCGTATGGAAACGTTGGCGGCGTGTTTGAAGTTTTTTGGTGGTAAC
>DAOWAS010000123.1 GCA_030634465.1 Alphaproteobacteria bacterium
CGCCCGAACTGGCTTCTAAAACAACAGCACCAGCACCGTCGCCAAACAGCACAACCGAGGCACGGTCTTCCCAATTTAGCAAACGAGAAAATGTTTCAGCGCCAATAACAAGCGCGCGCTTTACCTGACCAGTTTTTATAAAATTATCGGCAATGCCAAGGGCATAAACAAAACCAGAGCAAACAGCCTGCACATCAAAGGCAAAACCATGATCCATGCCAATGGCCTCTTGCACCTGCACCGCAACCGCAGGAAAAGTGCGATCTGGCGTGGTGGTGGCAACAATTATCAGGTCAATGTCAGCGCCCTTCAAACCAGCGCTTTCCAAAGCATCGTTAGAGGCGTTTATAGCAAGGTCTGAGGTATATTCATCATCAGCAGCAAAATGTCTTTGTTTAATTCCAGTGCGCTCAACAATCCATTCGTCGGTGGTGTCCACTATTTTGGCAAAATCTTCATTAGTCATAACTTTTTCAGGCAAATAATGCCCGCAAGATTTTATTACTGAGCGAGTTATGGTCATTTTTTATTTTCCTGTGTGGTGGTACCAACCCCACTATTGTTTTCTTCTTCTGTATTACTAAAGTTTTTCAAATCTTGCATGATAAGGCTGTTCAAGTCGTTTTTAGCCATGTTTTCAGCCACCCCAAGGGCAGAAGCAAAACCACGGGCATTTGCCCCGCCGTGGCTTTTAACCACCAAACCGCCAAGCCCCAAGAACACACCACCATTATGATTATTTGGGTCCAGCTCGTTTCTTAAAACTAGCATACCCTTGCGCGCCAATAGAAAACCCAGCTTGCTCATCCAGTTAGAGCGAAAGGCATCTTCCAGCATATGTTTTATCATACGGGCGATACCCTCAGTGGCTTTAAGCACTACATTACCTGTAAAACCATCGGTCACAATAACATCTATACCGCCACCTGAAAGGCCATCACCCTCGGTAAAGCCAATAAAGTTCATGGGAAGACCTTCGGTTTCTTTTAAAACCTGACCTGCAGTTTTTACCGCCTCATGCCCTTTTAACTCTTCAACACCCACATTCAGCAGGGCAAGGGTTGGGCGATCAATTTCAAATACAACGCGGGCATAGGCAGCACCCATAACCGCAAACTGCACCAAATTTTTCGCTGAGCATTCAATATTAGCCCCTAAATCAAGCAATAAACACTCGCCCGTTTTGGTGGGAATGGGTGTGGCAATGGCGGGGCGGTCAATGCCTGGCACCATGCGTAATAATATTTTTGAAAGCGCCATTAAGGCACCTGTGTTACCTGCGGACACGGCAACCTGTGCTTCGCCATCTTTCACAGCTTGAATAGCAAGCCCCATGCTGGACTTACGACCACGGCGCACCGCCTGTGAGGGCTTGTCATCAGCAGTAATAACATCTGGGGTGTGAACCAGTGTAATGGCCTCTGAAAGGCCAGGCTCACGCTCAATATATGGGCGCAATTTTTCCTCGTCACCAAAGACGATAAAGTGCGCGTCGCTTTTTTTAAGCGCACGTGCCACACCTTCTATTACCATTTGGGGGGCGTCATCCCCACCCATGGCATCTACAGCTATATTTAACCTAGGCATAATACCCCATATAAAAACTAAAATTAAAGCTTGTGTCCTCTAGCATTAACCACGCTTCATGTCACAGTATATCTACTTGAAAAAATGGCAATAAACTTTTGTATTTAAATTGAAAAACTAATTGCTATCAATTCTTTTTAAGATCACCCAATGCTTTAAAAGGATTGCGTTCCTGACGCATTTCTTCTGCGGCCTCTTCTTCTGTTTTCAGGCTAACGCCCTTGTTTTTCGGTTCTACAGCCTTTGCCCCTTGTTTTTTAGGGTATGGATTTAAAAACAGTGAAAGATACTGTGTTACCAGCTCGCCCACATTCACATGTGGCTCTTCTAAAACCTCAATATCCTCATATAAAAACGCAGGGTCTTGGGTTTCAATGTTTTCCAATATTTCGCTATTTGCCACATAATAACTTTCAAACGTGCCATCAACAGCTTCAGGCACAGGCTGGCCACTTAAAATACATGCCTGCACCACAGATGCTTGCACCCGCCCTTCAACATAAATAGCTTTTAATTCGACATTTTTACGCAGGGAAATTTCAGCGTCTAAACTTTCAACCTCTTCAATGCCCAAGCGGTCGGCAATGGCCTTACAGGCATCAGCACTAGCGGAAAGCTTATAGGTTATTGGTTCAACATTAACCTTATCTATGGGAATTATTTTGGAAAACTCTTTTTCTAACGTAACCATATCAGCCCCCTGTTTTTACTTTATTTTGAGGTAACAAACCCTTTAGCAAACTATCTGCATCAACAGAGTTTAAATGCTGAATATGCTCTTCCACATAGCTCAGCAATTTTGCCAAAGCAACATCTGTGACCTTACCACGGTAGATGTTGCGTTTTAAGGCCTCGCTCAGCAAGCTGTTATCTTTTTTGCTGTCTAACAAGCTTAATGCTTCATCGTACGCAAGCAAACGACCGTAAAATGCCTTAGCCATTTTTTTAACATGCTTGCCCACGCTCATGTCACCCACACCAATTTCACGCAGGTTTCTGTCCATGTCGGTGTTGTAAACACCTATCAGCTCTTCAGACAGCTTCTGCAAACTTTCGGCATCGTCTAGCGATGCAGTTTCTTTGGCTTGTTTCATGCGCCTTAACAGTAATGAAAGGTGCAAAACAATGACATCAAAACGGCCATCAACCGTATCTTCAATTTCACATGTTTTAAAAACTGTGGGGTTTCTGGCCTCGACCACCATGCTAACATAAAGATTATGGGCTAAAACTCTATATTCATTTGTGCCAAAAAATGGCAAGAAACCTAGTATTTTTTGTAAAAAATTCATTATTTTCTATACGCCCTCTATGAATGTTTGACACTTTCATTTAGTGATGCCATTTTGATGCCCAATTCATGGATTATACCAAACCAAGTGGGACATAGCTCCACTTTTTTTAACCTTAAGAAAGCCTTTTATAGATGAACCGGCTCAAAAGTAACAAGTTTTTTAAAAAACAAATGCTCGCCTCTGTTGTTTTGGCGGGATTATCAGTTTCAGCATGTACTACAGACCAGCAAGTACGTGGTTATATTGCAGACTTTGAACAAGTTCACGACATGACCGTTGGTTTTGACAATGTAAACACGGTGCAACGCTCGCTTGGTCGTCCATCGCTAAAAGGCACGTTTGATGATAGCATTTGGTATTATGTATCAACCGCAACGGTTAACCGCTCAATTTACATTGAGAAGCCTATTGCCCATTCAGTATATGCTTTTAAGTTTGATGAAGGTGGCATTGTCTCTGAAATTACTCATTACACCTTAAATGATGTGCAAAACGTAAACCCTGTTGGAGACAAAACACCAACACGTGGTAAAGAGTTTGGCTTCTTTGAGCAGATATTTGGCAACATTGGTCGCTTTGCCGCCCCTGCGCCCGGAACCTGATATTAATTTTTTTTAGCTCACGGTAGAAAGCTTAGCTTTCACCGTTACCTAATTGCGTTCAGGGCTTCGCCCTTTGGCGCCACGCAGGCTGCGCTCCCGCTTGGTCGCTAGTCCTCATAGCTTCGCTACTCGTCCACTTTTATTTATCTCCCACGGGTATTAACTCGGACGAGCCTCTCTTATATTAAAGCAAACATGGCGCCCTTGCCTCCTGACTATTCAGTCGGATTGGAGCTTAATACTACTTGGTCTGAGTTAAACACCCAGTTTTTGGGCAATTATTGATCTTATTCTCATTGCCGCATTAACAACAACTGGGTCAAACTGCTTGCCACTACATTCGTCCAATACTTCAAATGCCTTATCTATACCAAGCGCTGGTCGATAAGGGCGATGAGAAGTAATGGCCTCAATAACATCCGCAACCGCAAGGATACGAGCGCCAAAAGGAATGGCATCACCAACCAAGCCATCAGGATAACCGCCACCCTCCCATTTTTCATGGTGTGAAAGCACAATATCGGGAACATTCCAAGGAAACGGTATGTTTTTTATCACAGAATAACCAATTTTCGGATGCTCTTTTATAATATCAAATTCCGCTTTTGATATGTCGCCAGGCTTATTTAATATTTCCATTGGCACCTTAATTTTACCAATGTCATGGATTAACCCTGCAATACGAACACCTTCAAGCTCTTCTACATTTAAATTAAGCTCTTTACCAATTTCAACGGCAATTGCTGATACCTTTTCGCTATGCCCAGATGTGTATGGGTCCCTTGTTTCCAGCAACTCAGCAATAGCAGTTATAGAGCCAACCAAAATATCTGAAATTGCACTGCCTTTGTCCGCAACAAGGCTTTTAGCTTGAGTAATTCCTGTAATGTCTGAGATAATTATCAAGGCGGCATTCATACGCCCCTCATAGTCTAGAACGGGGGATATTATGACCTTGTTAACATGATCTACCTTGCCATCTCCCAGCTCCATTTTGCCGCGCCACACCTTTCCTTTTTCAAGGCATTCCATGACCTCATCAGTTTCAAGCCACGACGTGAACTTTGTAATGTCCTCATGCCGGCCTTCTGTGATTAAGTTAAAATGATCTTTCCCCATCAAAAATTTATAAGCATCATTACGAAGCTCATACTCGCCATTTAACTTCACAATACCCATGCCCAAAGGGCTTTGTAAAATTGCCTCATGCATGGTGTGTGCTTTTAAGTGGGGTGAAATCATAGTGCTGGCTATTAACGCCTGATACAGCATCCAGAACGAACAAACTTTCAATATATGGCCAATTAAATTGAATATATCATAAAACTCAACATATGCCGTGAAAGCGAACTCAGCGCCAATGGATAAAAGTATAGAGGCAATTAAATATTGTTTAGTGGCATCAGATGCCAGCTTCACTTTGGATGAATATAAATAAAGCGAGACACCCAACAATATAATTATCAAATGTTCACTTTGAATTTTAAATTGGGTAAGACCAAAACCCTCAATATAAGTTACGGGGAAATTACCCATAACAATTAAGGCGCTAAACACAACAGATAACACCCCGTAAAGCAGGAACAATCGTTTAGCATTGGCCATTGAGTGTACTAGCATGGCGCCAAATAATAATAGAAACGCTTCCATGCCTCTGGTGGCAATCCAAAACTGGGTTGCCATATTTGTTGAACCCTCAACAATTAAATTCATATTTGGATATGCCATAGTGTGCAGCAAATCCATACTTGCAATCCAGAAATAGCCACATGCCAGAAAAAGAAACAGATAATCTTTAGTGAACTGAATAGTGTTCACAGCCAAAGCAAACATCATAAATGCAATCATTATTGCAAACAGCTCAGCCAAGGTGTGAAATGTTAAAAAGTCAAACTGGGCAATAGCTATAAGTACTGCGGAAAGAACCAATGGTACTAGCCAAACCTTTTTACTTAAAAACATATTAGCCCCTTGTAATTACATTACCCCGGAAACAATCAGCACTAGAATAATTACATTTAAACACGATAGAGAGTAATAAGCATAACTAAAAAAAATAATTTTTTGGTAAAAAAAAGCCCCGAACAATGTTCGGGGCTTTTTCATTTTATTTTGCTTCCGGTATCGCTAAGGCGATCCCATGAAGCCCGCTCAAGGCTGTTTAACTCATACCTAAATTATTTCATCTCATATTCCGAGGTCATTAATTGATCGAGGCGAGCACAAGCGTGCGTCGGGGCTTATGCCCCGCCCATGCGGAGCCCAACTTCGGGCGTGAGCTATAAACAAAAGCACAAAAAAAAGCCCCGAACAATGTTCGGGGCTTTTTCATTAATATTTTAAAGTCTGTTAGTGAGCCAATACCGCCAACAATAGCAATGCTACGATGTTGGTAATTTTAATCATTGGGTTCACAGCAGGACCAGCAGTATCTTTGTACGGGTCACCAACGGTATCACCAGTAATAGATGCGTGGTGAGCGTCAGAGCCTTTACCGCCATAGTTGCCATCTTCGATAAGCTTCTTAGCGTTATCC
>DAOWAS010000128.1 GCA_030634465.1 Alphaproteobacteria bacterium
ATACAGCGTCAAATGCGCCAAGGGCGGGGACAAGCTCGCCGCCGCCATAAACTTCAATATCTATGCCGCCATCGGTTGCTTCAAATATGCGTTGGGCAAAACGGTCTGCTGAAACACCCATGCCGGGAAAGCTTTTCGGCCATGTTGTTACCATTTTTAACTTGCGTTTGGCTTTAATAACTGTGGCTGAGCCTTGGCTAGCATTACTGTTGTCACCATTGCCACATGCGGCCAAAAGCCCTGTTGTGGCAATTGCACCCGCCCCCATAATAAATTTACGACGACTGGTTTTATCTTGTGATTTTTTATTTTTACTCATTATTACCCCTGATGCCCCTAAACCTTCTGAAAGATAACATAAAATTGATTTGTCAGTGCTTGTGAGATTACGCATTCTGACGGTCATTCGCAATTATAAAAGTAAGGTTTAGTAATGAATAAGTTAAAAGCAATTTTTATCGGTTTTTATCCCATGTTAGCTATGGCTGGTTTGTTTGTGGCTGTTCAAGGGCTTTTTGCCGATACCACAGAAATTTTATGGTGGGGGCTTTTTCTTATTAACATTCCAATATTGTTTCTAATTGCCAAGGCTTATATTGGCGGCAAAACCGCGCGCACCACACCTAATCTTTATGGTTCGATATTTGTGGCCACACTGGGCTTTGTCTTGGCCCAAACCAGTTTGATTTTGTCTATGCTGGCGGGAAGTGTTGAAAGTTTTGATTTTTATCAGGCAATAACTATTGTTACTTATGTATCTGTGTTGCTTTACGTTTTTTGGTATTCAACCTTTGGCCGTGTGCCCAGCAAAACCATTGTAATGGGCGAGGCATTCCCACCTGTTACTTTTGAAGACAGTGAAGGTAACAAAATAAACACCGCCAGCCTGATAGGAAGCCCCACTGTATATTTATTTTTCAGAGGCAACTGGTGTCCGCTATGCATGGCGCAAATTAGTGAACTGGCTGATGAGTATAAACGATTGCAAGCAACAGGCACTAATGTGGTTTTGGTAAGCCCGCAAAGCCATAAAAAAACAGCTTCATTGGCGGCAAAACACAATGTTGACTTTAAGTTTTTAACCGACCCAAACTTTGAAGCTGCAAAAGAGCTTGGAATTTTTATGAAAAATGGTCTGCCGTTGGGTTTAGAAGTGCTGGGTTATGATAGCGACACACTTTACCCCACCATTGTTGTTACCAATAAACAGGGGGCAATTATTTTTCATGACCAGACCGATAATTATCGGGTGCGTCCAGAACCAGATGTGTTCTTAAAAATAATTGAGAGTGTGTCTTAAAGCTGTTTTTATTTATAGCTCACGGCTGTCGCAGATAAATCTGCTTCGCCTACGCATGTGCGGCACATAAGTGCCGGTCAGCCTAGCGGCTTCCAGTCTTTATTTGTTTTCACCATTATTTTCTCTGTACCAGCCTAGGGCATTTAGCTTTTCGTATGGGGTGAAGCGGGTTTTATAGTCCATTTTAGATGACCCCTTAACCCAGTAACCTAAATAAACATAGGGCAGGTCAATTTTTTTGGTGCGTTCAATATGATCTAAAATCATTGTGGTACCAAGGGATACTCGGGTGCTTTCAGGGTCAAAAAAGCTATACACCATAGACAGGCCGTCGCTTAAAATGTCGGTCAGGGCGCAGCCAATTAATTTTCCAGGTTTTAAATTGTCATCATCTCCCGGTGGTTCCCTATATTCTATAACTCGGGTGTTTACAGGGCTTTGCTCAATCATTTCCGCAAATTCAAACTCGTCCATATCTGCCATGCCACCTTCATGGTGTCTTTGGGCTAAATATGACCTAAGCAGTTCAAACTGCTCTGGTGTGGCGAAGGCATCGGCCATCTCAACTTTCAAGTCAATGTTTCTTGCCCGCACTCTTTTCAACGACTTGCTTGGCTTAAACTCCCTTGCCAATACTCGTACTGAAACACAGGCACTGCACTGCTCGCATGCGGGGCGGTAACTAATAGATTGCGAACGTCTGAAACCAACTCTACCAAGTGCCTCGTTCAGTTCATTGGCATCAGGCACCGACAGGTCGGTAAAAACCTTGCGCTCTTCCTTGCCATCTAAATATGGGCAGGGCGAGGGGGCGGTGACAAAAAACCGAGGGAATTGATAGGAAAGATCAGTCACAGAATTTTGAGCCTTTCAATATTTTTTTCATTTTACAAATTGTAATAAAAAGGAGCAAACAGTGAAAACGTTATCCACAAAATAATTATAAGAGGAACACCAGTTTTTATATAGTCTTTAAATTGGTAGTGACCAGGCCCCATAACCATAAGGTTGGTTTGGTACCCCATGGGTGTGGCGAACGAGCAGTTGGCGGCAAAAATAACCGCAACAATAAACGGCATTGGATCTACCCCAAGTTCATGGGAAACAGAAAGCGCAATGGGAATAAACAAAACCGCCGTGGCGTTGTTGGATAAAACATTGGTAATAATAGCCACAATCAGAAAAAACACCGATAATACAATGGCGGGTGAGGTGCCCTCTAGCGCCGTTATGGCATTGTGGGATAAATAGCTAGCCCCGCCTGTGGCACCTAGTGCCGTACCCATGGCAAGGGCTGAACCCACCAACATTATAATGCGGCGGTCAATTGCCCGCACCGCTTGGCGCAGGGTCAGGCAACCACTAAGTACAATTGCAGTTGCCCCCGCCAAGGCGGCAATGGTCACTGGCATTACCCCCGTGGCGGCAAACAAAACCACAAAGCCAAAAATGCCCACAGACAGCAAGGCACGCTCGCCCCTTGGGGCATCGCTTGCTGACCATTCCATCAACATAACGTTTTTCGAGCTACGCAGTTTTAAAACATCTTTGCGTTCGCCAAAAATAAGCAAAACATCGCCCGCTTCTAATAAAATATCATCTAAACTGGTGCGTATCATGCGGGAGCGGCGCTGAATGCCCAAAACAGTACAATTGGTTTTATGGTGAAACGCAATTTGGCTAAGGCTTAAACCTCTCATCTGCGATGTGGGTGCTATCATTGCCTCGGCCAACATTTGGTCTTTAACCGAAAACATTTCCTTATATATGTCATTATTTTGCTCATCGGTTATTTTGAAAACATTTGGATATTTTTTCAAAAGAGCGGTTAGCGAAATGCGGGTGGCGGCTATTACAAGAATATCTTTTTCTTGTAATTCAATATCATCAAACGGCGGTAGAAAAGCTTTTTCACCTCGTTGAATTAGCCGCAAGGTTATGTGTGTTAGCTTTGGAAACAGCCCGCCTGATGAACGCATTCCCAAAAATGGACTGTCACCATCAACCTCAATTTGCACAATAAACTGCCGTCCTTGGGGCAATAAGTCATCATCTATCATCAACTGTTTTGCCATGTTTGCGCGGCTTTGCAGCATTGTTGGTGACGCTATTAGCAAATATGCAAAGCCAACAACCGCAAGCACACTGCCCGGTACCAATAGGTCAAAAAACTGCAAGGCTGGCTGGCCAGCATTTGTTAGTGCGCCTGATGCCAACAGGTTGGTGCTAGAGCCAATAAGAGTAAGGTTGCCCCCCAATATGGCGGCAAAGCTAAGTGGTATCATAACCAGTGAGGGGGAGCGTCCTAATTGTATGGAAAGCGCACTTAAAATAGGAATGAAAATAACCACCACAGGGGTGTTGTTCATAAATGCACTGGTTACCAGAACAAATAACAGAATGAAAATTATCAAAGCTTGTGGTGTTTTGCCCCCCTTTGAAACCAGTGCCTTGGTAAAATTGTCCAAAGCACCCGTTGCCACCAGTGCCTGACCAATAACCAACAGGCCAATAATGGCAAAAAGCGCTGGTTCGGCAAAACCAGATAGCAGATCACGGCTACTTACAGGGCTGGTTTCAGCAGGAAAAAAAATAGGGCTGATTTCAAATAATAACAACAGACTAACAATAGTTATTAGTGAAGTTATCTCTATTTTTAGTTTTTCACTGGCGTAAAGAATTATCGCCCCGGCAATAACTAGGAATGAAAGCCACATTTGGGCATCTTGCAGGCTATCAAACATCTAAACTCCACCATTGTTATTACAGTGTTATTATCAATGCAGAAGTTTAGCAGTAATTTTACTATTGTCTTGGATAAAATTAAAAGTCGCCATTATCAAACGATGGGGAAAGCACAGGTGCTTCACGCATTACCAAAACCGTAATACGGCGATTTTCTGGTCTAAGCGGGCTATCAGGAAACATGGGTTCGGTGTTGGCTTTACCTGTTACCTCAGAAAAACGGTCGCTGGTAACGCCCATTTGTCCCAAAACCCGTCTGGCGGCATTGGCGCGGTCTGAGCTTAGCTCCCAATTGGTGTAACTTTCGTTTAAGCCAGTGTCGCCACCATCGGTATGCCCCATTATGGCGATACGGTTAGGCAAACTGCCAACCACGCTACCAACCTGTTGGATTAATAGTGTGGAATAATCGAAAAGTTCATCAGTGCCATCATGGAACATGGCGCGGCGATCTTTATCCAAAAGCTGAATGCGCAAGCCTTCTGGCACCTCTTCCAATATAATTTGGTCACGGTGTTCGGTTAGCTCAGGCACTTCCTGAATTGCTTGTTTTATACGATCTGCGGCGGCTTGTAGCTGGGCGCTAGACTGGCTGTTTATGGTTGAAGCAAAATCGCCAGAGGCATCAGCACTGGGACCAAGGTCGCCTGCGGCTGACTGCACGTCAACATCGTCTTGTTGTGCTGCTGGTGGTGCTGTTGGAAAGCGAACAGATGTAACCCCGCCTGATTGCGACCCCTCGGGTGAGGCCGCAGTGCCAGCCAAAATGTTACCCGATCCACTGGTGGAGCTAACACTGGCAACGGTTGGTGAAAAATAATCAGCCAAGCCTTCCAATGTTTTGGTGTCGCTAACATTAAGCAACCACAGCATCATAAAAAATGACATCATAGCCGTAACAAAATCGGCATAGGCAACCTTCCACGCGCCGCCGTGGGCCGCGCCTGAAACTTTTTTAATCACCTTTTTGATGATTATTGGGGGCTGTTCGTCATCCGCCATTTTTTATCCGTTTATTAGTCATTATTATTTTCATTGTAGTAATTGCCATAATAAATGCAAATCTTAGGTC
>DAOWAS010000061.1 GCA_030634465.1 Alphaproteobacteria bacterium
AAAATATAAAGACAAGTCCGCCTTGGAAGTTATTTTAACAACCCTTCATTCAGGTGGTAAATTTAAAGAAGGTGCTTATGCCACATCAGGCGGTTTGCACGGTGTTGGTGTGTCTGTGGTTAATGCGCTTTCATCCCTGTTAGAGGTTGAAGTAGCCCGCGATAAAACGCTTTACCGCCAAACATATTCAAGGGGCAAGCCCACATCCAAGTTAGAAAATCTTGGTGCGGTGTCCAACCGCCGTGGCACTAAAATAACATTTATGCGTGATGATGAGATTTTTGATGCATCATTAATGTTCAAACCCGCACGGCTTTATAAACTGGCACGTTCAAAGGCATATTTGTTCCGTGGGGTAGAAATTCGCTGGAAAACCGCACCAGAAATGCTAGCTAAAGATGACAGCACCCCTGTTGAGGCCGTATTGCACTTTCCTGGTGGCTTGAAAGATTATTTATCGGAAGCCCTGAAAAACCGCACTCTTGCCATTGACGAACATTTTGCAAGTGCCGCTGTTTTTCCTGACGATGCGGGCAAGGTTGAATGGGCAATTGCATGGCCTGCATATGGCGATGGCTTTCAAAACTATTATTGTAACACCATTCCCACCCCCCAAGGTGGCACCCATGAAAGTGGCTTTAGATTAGCCCTAACCAAAGCATTGAAGACATATGGCGATATGGTTGGCAATAAAAAGGCCGCAAGCATTGTTGCTGACGATGTGGCTGGTTCCGCCGCCATTGTTTTAAGTGTGTTTATTAAAAACCCACAGTTCCAAGGGCAAACAAAAGACAAACTATCTAACCCTGAGGCATCAAAACTGGTTGAAAGCGTGGTCAGAGATCATTTTGACCATTGGCTAACCGAAGCACCAGACAGGGCTAATGCGCTGTTATATGCTATTTTAGAGCGCACCGAGGACAGGTTAAAACGCAAGCAAGAGCGTGAAGTTAAGCGCAAAACTGCTGTGGGTCGTGGCAAACTACGTCTGCCCGGCAAACTGACCGACTGTTCACAACAAGACATGGACGGCACAGAAGTTTTCATTGTTGAGGGTGACAGTGCGGGCGGCTCTGCCAAGCAAGGGCGTGACCGCAAAACTCAGGCTATTTTGCCCATACGTGGTAAAATTCTTAACGTTGCCAGTGCCAACGCCACTAAAATTGCGGCAAATAGCGAAATTTCCGACATTAACCAAGCGCTTGGTTGTGGCATGCGCGAAAAATATGACGGTTCGCACCTGCGCTATGAAAAAGTTATCATAATGTGTGATGCGGACGTTGATGGTGCCCACATTGCCACATTGCTTATGACATTTTTCTTCAAGGAAATGCCGGGCTTGGTTGAAGATGGTCACTTATATTTGGCGCAACCGCCACTGTACCGTATTGCACAGGGTTCTAAGGTTTTTTACGCGCGGGATGATGAGCATAAAGACGAACTGTATGCCACTGAGTTTACTGGCAAAGGTAAAATTGAGGTTTCACGCTTTAAAGGTCTTGGCGAAATGCCCCCTGCACAGTTGAAAGAAACCACAATGAACCGCAAAAACCGCACCCTGCTGCGGGTGAAACTGCCTGAAGAATATGCTGAGCGTAACGCCACCAACCTGTTGGTCAGCGACCTGATGGGTAAACAACCTGAAAAACGCTTTGAATTTATTCGTGACAACGCTCACTTCGCCAAAGACAGCGTGGATGTTTAAACACTAGTGTTAAGACACTAGGTTGTTAGTGGTTTTATTGGCTTAATCAGCCAACCATTGCTTAAATGCATTTGAAACATCGTCGGGTTGCTCCAGTGCGCTAAAGTGCCCGCAATCATCTATTAACACCAAATCGGCATGGGGCATAAATTCTTGCATTAACGTGTGGTATGACATGGGTGTTAAAACATCATCACGCCCACAAACAATCAGTGTTGGGCATTTAATTTTTGGCAACAGCGAGGTTGAATCACTTCTCGACATATTAACCAACTGTTGACGCACAAACACCTCAGCGCCAAGCTCAAGCACCATGCCATATAGCTGGGTTAAAAAATCTATATCCTTTTGAAACCTCTCATGCACCAGCAATGGAATAACCTTTGAATAAACACCATCCATGTCACCATCTAGTGCCGCCCTCATTTGGTCTTGGCGGCTTTGTTTTATGGCATCGGTGTCTGCTCTGAAATTTGTCCCCAAAAGCGCTAATTTTGTAACTCTGCCCTCATCACCCGCTTCAATTAGTTGCCGCATAATTTCCAAGGAAATATAACCACCCATGGAAAGACCAGCCAAATAAAACTCATCTGGTGCCTGTCTTATAATTTCACTGGCTAAGTCCTGAATATTTTCATGAAAACTTGTGTCAGGAATGCTGATATCAGCAATACCCCCAAGGGCATCAACCTGATTGTGCCAAAATGCCTTGGTTGCCATAAATGGCGGAATGAGAATTAGTTTTTTATTCACTCAACCTCCTGTTCACTAATAACATATAGGGCGTTTTTGCATAATATCATCACAAGTCCCTATAAAAACAAATGCTTACAACAAAAACTCCTGCAATTCCTTGCTAACCATAGCAGGTTGTTCCAATGGTGGTAAGTGACCGCAGTGTTCAAACACAACTAACTTCGAATTTGGTATTAGATCTGCCATTTCCTCGCTTAAAAATAACGGTGTTCGCTCGTCACCCTCGCCGCACATTATCAATGTTTCACACGCAATGTCTGGCAGGTTTGGTCTGCTGTCTGGGCGGTTTAAAATCATATTTGTTTCGTTGATAAAACCTTCAACACCTGTGCTTTCAGTCATATCATATATGGTTTTTACCACAGTTTTGTCATCAAGCTTGCTGGGGTGGATAAATGTTCGCATTAACATTGGCGACATGCCTTTAAACTTGCCTCGTTTAGCCAATGCCATAAAGTCGCGGCGGCGCTGTGCCATTTCTGGCTCGTCTTGCCTAGATGATGTTGAACACAAAACCAGTTTTTCAATCCTGCCACTCTCGCCGCGCAATTTTGCCTGCCGCATAACCTCAAAACAAATATAGCCCCCCATGGAAAGACCCAGCAGGTTAAAACTACCACTAACACTGTCTAAAATGTCATTAGCCATCTGGCTTAGGGTCAGCTCACGGGCATGGTCAACAACGGTTATGTCAAGCCCACCCTGCAAGGCTTCTATTTGTTTGGCAAACAGCCTTTCATCACAAATCAGCCCCGGTATCATTAGCAATTTTGGTTTATTTACGCTCATTCAACAAATTCCAAATTCTTTAATACCACATTATAACTAGCTAATAACTGTTATCAAACCTATATTAAATGGTGAAACATTGACTTCACGTGCGAAAGCCCTATGCTTCGCCACTTGATTAAGACTAACAATAAACAAACAAGAGAACAGATACTTCATGAAATTTCAATATATGGGTTTAAGTAGTACGCTACTACGCGCAATCGCAGATGCAGGTTATGAAAAACCAACCCCAATTCAATGGCAAGCCATTCCCGCAGTTTTACAAGGCAAAGACGTTTTAGGCATTGCCCAAACAGGTACTGGTAAAACCGCCAGCTTCACCCTACCCATGATCGACAAGCTGTCGCAGGGTCAGGCAAAAGCGCGTATGCCACGCTCACTTATTTTAGAACCCACCCGCGAGCTAGCGGCACAAGTGGCTGAAAGCTTTGAAAAATATGGCAAACACCATAAATTATCAAAAGCCCTGCTTATTGGCGGTGTGTCTATGCAAGATCAGGTTGCTGATCTGGACCGCGGTGTTGATGTGCTTATTGCCACACCTGGCCGTTTGTTAGACCATTTTTCTCGCGGCAACTTAATGCTATCAGGTGTGCGCATATTGGTTATTGATGAAGCCGACCGCATGTTAGACATGGGCTTTATTCCTGACGTGGAAGAAATTTGCACAAAAATAGCGCAACAACACCAGTCACTGCTATTTTCTGCCACCATGCCACCAGTTATTAAAAAGCTTGCTGACAAGTTTTTAAATGACCCCAAGGTGGTTGAGGTTGCCAGTCAATCATCCACAGCAGACACCATAACCCAAAGCATCAGACATGTTGGCTATAAAGCCAAGCGTCAGTTATTGCGCGACCTGTTAACTAGCGAAAAAGTTAACAACGCCATTGTTTTTTGTAATCGCAAGATTGAAGTGAAAGAGGTTTATAAATCGCTGAAACGCCATAAATTTAACGCAGGCCAACTGCACGGCGACATGCAACAAAGTGAGCGCATGGAAGTATTAAGCGACTTTAAAGAAGGCAAAGTAACCATTTTGGTAGCGTCTGACGTTGCCGCCCGTGGTTTGGACATTCCTAGTGTGTCACACGTATTTAACTTTGATGTGCCACAGCAGTCTGAAGATTATGTGCACCGCATTGGCCGCACTGGTCGTGCTGGGCGCAAGGGTACCGCCATCACATTTGTCACCCCAAGGGATGATAAATACCTAGATGCTATTGAGAAGATGTTGGGCAAAAAGCTCACCTCGCCTGAGGGCAATGCCCCAACAAAAACAGATGTGAAATCTGAGGCTAAGTTTGACAAAAAGCCACACCACAAAGGTGGTCATAAGGATGCTAAAAAACCTCAACATCGCCATAGTAAGCCTAAAGACGGCGAACAAAACGAGGCCAAAAACAAGCCTAATCACAACAAGCCACACAAAAATGACGATGATAAAAAACCTAATAAAAACAAGCACGTAAAGAACAAGTCTAATGCAAAACCTAAAGAGAGTTCTGGTTTTGGCGACAATGTTCCTAACTTTTTAAAGTAAAAATAACGCTTATTTTTTCGGCTTAGGTTTCTTTATGGCTTTTTTGGTTTTTTGGGTGCGCGTATTGATGTCTCTAAGGCAATTTGCCCCCATTTAACCATTTCGTCAGGGTCGTCATACACCGCTTCTGGGGCTGAGAAATAACTCATAACCGCCACGCTGCCATCTTTCTTTTCAAAGGTGAATGGGGTCGAACCTGCCCCTTCAAAAATGGGGCGGCTAATATCATCAGTTTTAAAATACAGGCTATCATCAGCAATTATGGCAATGATATAGCCTTGGGCATAAATGCCAGCACCACCAAACATGCGCTTGTGGCTAATGGGGCCAATTCCGCTAAGGCTTTCTTTAATAAAATCTCTATAATCACGACTTACAGCCATATCACATTCCTATAATAACATGTTTCTAGTGCTTACTGGCAAATGTACCCTTATGCCATCTAGCTTTTCATTTAAAATTATCTGACAGCCAAGCCTTGAATTTGCTTTTAAACCATATGTCAGGTCTAGCATGTCCTCTTCTTCTTCGCTTGGTATGGGAATTTGCTTTAAGAACGTTTCATCCACATACAAATGGCAGGTTGAGCACGCCATACTGCCCTCACAAGCGCCTTCTAAGTTAATATCATACTTATGCGCCACATCTAACAGCGACTGCCCCTCTTCGCCCTCACAGACATGCTCGGTGGTACCATCACCCTCAATGAAAACAACCTTTATCATTTAGCCAACCCTTTAACTGCCTTCACAACCATGTCGGCGGCAAAAATTATCTGGTCTTCGTTACTAAAACGACCAAAGCCAAAACGTATGGACGATTTTATCGCAGCCTTGTCACAGCCTAAAGCTTCCAACACATATGACGAGCCTGAAATGGAAGAACCACACGCCGCCCCTGACGACACCGCTAGGTCACGCAATTGGCTTATTAGCCGTTCGCCATCAATACCCATAAAGCTAATGTTCAGGTTGCCTTCATAGCGATTATCCAACGAACCGTTTATTTTCACATCGCCGCAACCAAGCATTATACGACCACGAAACACCGCCGCTAGTGCGGCTATGCGCTTACGCTCAGCCTTCATTTCATCTTGTGCTATTTGCGCGGCCTTGCCCAAACCAACACAAAGCGCTGGCGACTGTGTGCCTGAACGCAAACCAGAATAGCCACCAACTGCAATGCCTGCGCCCTCTTGCCCGCCGCCGTGCATTTGACATGCTATGCGTACCGCTTGGCTGTCAGCAGTTGCGCCGCGGACATAAATTGCGCCAATGCCCTTGGGCCCATAAATTTTGTGACCAGAAATACTCATCAGGTCAATTCCCATGCCCACCACATCAAGGGGAATTTTGCCAAAACCCTGCGCCGCGTCGGTGTGGAAATAGGCCCCTTTGCTGTGGGCAATTTCAGCAAGTTCTTTAAGTGGTTGAATAGTGCCAATTTCGTTATTAACCGCCATAACGCTTAATATTGCAGTGTTTTCTGTTACAGCTTTTTTAACTGTGTTCAGGTCTAACAAGCCATCACTAGCCACGGGCAATATGGTTAGTTCATAACCACTGTCTTTTAAATATTCGGCAACCTCCAACACGCATTTATGCTCAGTTGCCACCACAACTAGGTGATTACGCTTGCCGCTTGCGGCCTCACCGCCAGTGGTGGACCGACCGCCGGTGGCGGCTTCCATAACGCCCTTAAGGGCTAAGTTATTGGCCTCAGTTGCGCCAGATGTGAAAAATATTTCTTCGCTGGATGCCCCAATAAGTTTAGAAACTTGCGAGCGGGCAACATCAATTGCCGCCGCACCTTCCCAACCAAACTTGTGGTTGGCTGAGTGCGGGTTGCCAAACTTCTCGGTAAAATATGGCATCATGGCCTCTAACACCCGCTCGTCCATGGGGGTGGTGGCTTGATAATCCATATATATTGGTGTTTTGGGTTGGCTCACGCTATCACCCTTCACCATTTTTTTGTTTCATGCGTTCATACAGGCTTTTCCATGCTTCAAATACTATATCCACATCTTCCGCCTCGCTGGCAAAGCCAAACGAAATGCGAATTGTGTCTGTTCCCTCGCAGCCAATAGCTTTTATCACATGGCTGGCCTTAACCTTGCCTGACGAGCAGGCAGAACCAGAAGACACCGCCACCCCTTCCAAGTCCATGTGCATAACCTGCGTTTCGGCTGAAACATTGGGCATACTAATGGCTAGGGTGTTGGGCAGTCTTTGTGCATTTTTGCACCAAACTTTGGCATCTGGGGCAAGTGTCGTAATTTTTTCTTCTAACGCATCACGCAACGTCTCTAGTGCCATAAAGCTTGGCAGGTCACGCTCTGCCAGTTCAGCCGCCAAACCAAAACCAGCAATACCTGCAACATTTTCAGTGCCAGAACGTCTGCCTAGCTCTTGCCCGCCACCAACTATCAGCGCTGAAATGGGCAGGTCTGGGCGCACAATTAAGGCACCGACCCCTTGGGGGCCGCCCATTTTGTGGGCTGACAGGCTGATCATATCCACACCCAAATCAGCAAATTCGATAAAAATTTTACCTGCGGCCTGAATGCAGTCGCTATGAAAAATACCACCGTGTTTATGCACCAATGCCGCAATATCGTGCAGGGGCTGAATAACCCCAGTTTCGTTGTTTGCTAGCATTATACTGACCAGTGCAGGGCTTGGGGCTTCGCTTAACAAGGCATCAAGGGCATGCATGTCCACCACACCGTTACCATCCACAGGCGCAATAAACACAGGTTTTTCAGTTGCCTTAGCGGCGGCAAAAATACTGTCGTGTTCTATAGCTGAATGGATAATGCTTTCCGCATTCACGCATCTAAGTGCCATGTTGTTGGCTTCGGTACCACTGCCTGTGAAAATAACCGCATTACTGGTGACCCCAACAAGCTTGGCGATGGCAGACCTTGCCCCCTCAACCACCATTTTGGCAGTGCGACCATAATCGTGCACCGACGAGGGGTTGCCAACCGCAGCCATGACCGTAGCCACGCGGTCAATTACCTGCGGTTTGATCATGCTTGTGGCGTTATAATCAAGATAAATGCGTTTTTTCATAAGTTTGAGATAATCTTTCTAAACCCCAGTTGCAAATTCTTTCTTTTGTTTTTAAGGGTTTAATTGGTGTTTTTCATGATTTTCTTGCTTTTTTAACTATACACTCTCTATAACAATGCCAATTGACCACTAAGGTCGCAAGTTTTTCATAACAACACAATGTAAAGAGTTGAACACATTATGCCTGAAATTATTTTTAATGGCCCTGAAGGGCGCTTGGAAGGTCGTTACCACCCAGGTGCTACTGATGACGCGCCAATTGCAATTATTCTTCACCCCCACCCACAGTTTGGTGGTGCCATGAATTCAAAGGTTGTTTACAACCTGTTTCACGTTTTTGCCAAGCGTGGCTTTGCCGTGCTTCGCTTTAACTTTCGCGGTGTTGGCAACTCACAGGGTGAGTTTGACGACGGTTTGGGCGAGTTAAGCGATGCCGCATCAGCGCTAGATTATTTGCAAACCATAAACCCAAATGCCAAAAGCTGTTGGGTTGCAGGGTTTTCTTTTGGTGCGTGGATTGGCATGCAACTGCTAATGCGCCGCCCTGAAATTCATGGTTTTATATCAGTTGCCCCACCGGCAAACCTTTATGACTTCAGCTTTTTGGCACCCTGCCCGTCATCTGGCCTGATCGTGCAAGGCGACAAAGACGAAATTGTACCATCGCCCGGTGTGGAAAAACTGGCTGAAAAACTGCAAGCACAGCGCGCCATTACAATTGACTATGAAGAAATTAAAGGCGCAAACCACTTTTTTGAAGACGATTTGGAAGAGCTGGTTGCCCGTGTGAACGGCTATTTGGACAAGCGCCTCATTGGTGAATAGTCCAGACTAACTATTTGGCCAAATTTTTAGGGTGATAAACCCCGCCTAATACCTGCCCACTAGCCCCTGTAATTTCAGGCAAGCTGGTGGGCATTTTATTTAGGTGCCTTATGGCTAAATATGCAAAACCCTCAGCCTCAATTGCATCACCGTTCAGGCCAAGCCGTTCTACAGGCTCAACTGGCACTTTCAAAATCGCACTTAACAAGTCCATCATGGTTATATTATGCCGCCCGCCACCTGCTACATACCAATGCACAGGTGCGGTGGGCAACACTTCCAACGCCAGTTGAATGGACGCTACTGTAAACGCTGTAAGGTTAGCGGCACCGTCTTCCAGACTTAGTTTCTCTAGCCCTTCGCACTTAAAATGATTTCTATCCAGCGATTTTGGCCCTGACTTTTCGAAATATTCGTCCTGCAACCACCCGTTCAGCAATTCGCCATCAACAGTGCCTTTTGCCGCTAGTTCGCCGTCCTTGTCGTAGGGCTTGCCTGTTTTGCCCTCAACCCAATCGTCGATAAGCGCATTACCGGGGCCAGTGTCAAATGCCTGCATCCAACTGCCAATGCCCGCGTTAACCACATATGTAATATTTGCCACCCCGCCAATATTTAAAATGGCAAGCGTGTGCGCGCTGGGCATTATGCGCCCCTTTAACATGGCTTGGTGGTATAACGGCAGTAACGGCGCACCCTCGCCGCCCTGCGCCATGTCTTGGCTACGAAAATCGTTAACCACATCAATACCTGTTAGCTTAGCCAACAGTTGACCATCGCCCAGTTGCCACGTCCACGCATCATCAGGTCTGTGCAAAATAGTGTGACCATGAAAACCAATGGCATCAATATCATCAGGTTTCATTTTCGCTACCTGTAGAAGATATATGACAGCATCAGCGTGGCGGCGGGTTAGCTCTTCTTCCACATCCAGAATTTCTTTTGATATTTTGCCGCGCTTTTTGCGTGTTGCCACCTTGGCAATAACCCCGCGCAGGCGCTTTTTAAACTCGTCGTCATATGGAATATGCACAAAATGCGGTGCGTCTTGGGGCTTTGGTACAACGCTTTGCCCATCAGAAAACAGCAAAGCGGCATCAATGCCATCTAGGGACGTTCCGCTCATAAGGCCAATGGCACATTTTATTGTCATAACCGTCTTTCTTGTTGACTAACATGTTGTTGGCTAACATAACCATAATAAGCAAGAGATGAAAGACAAGTTAAACCAACATGAACGCAATTATCCTTAAGAATGAGAATATTTAATGAGTGCCTATAAGTCAGAATTTATCAATACCCTTATGGATCGTGGTTTTATCCACCAAATGACCGATGCTGATGGTCTGGATGCCAAGTTGGCAGAAGCACCGCAAACCGCCTATATTGGTTTTGACTGTACTGGCCCATCGTTACATGTTGGCTCACTAGTACAAATGATGATGCTACGGCACTTTCAAAAATGTGGACACAACCCCATTGTTCTAATGGGCGGCGGCACCACCAAGGTTGGCGACCCGTCGGGCAAAGACGAAAGCCGCAAAATGTTGAGCGAAGATGACATTGCGGGCTATATGAAAAGCATAAAAGCATCGTTTGAACGCTTTATAACATTTGGCAAAGATGACAGCGATGCCATAATGGTAAACAACGAAGAATGGCTAAATAAACTGGGTTATATTGATTTTTTAAGAGAGGTTGGCCCCCATTTTACCATCAACCGTATGCTGACATTTGATAGCGTTAAACTGCGTTTGGAGCGTGAGCAACCGCTAACGTTTTTAGAGTTTAACTATATGATTTTGCAGGCTTATGACTTTTTAGAACTGCAACGTAGGAACAAATGTATCCTGCAAATGGGTGGTTCTGACCAGTGGGGCAATATTGTTAATGGCATGGAGCTGGGCCGCCGCATTGATGGCGCGCAACTATACGGCCTGACCACGCCGCTTATCACCACAGCAGATGGTGGCAAAATGGGTAAAACCGCAAAAGGCGCTGTGTGGTTAAACGAAGAGCAATTGTCGTCATATGATTATTGGCAGTTTTGGCGCAACACCCAAGATGCCGACGTGGCTAAGTTTCTTAAACTGTTTACCGAGCTTCCTTTGGACGAAATTGATAAGTTAGAAAAACTTGGTGGTTCAGAAATTAATCAGGCAAAAATTATCCTCGCCAACGAAGCAACCAAGCTTTGCCGTGGTGAAAAAGCGGCATTAAGTGCGGCTGATACCGCCCACGCCACCTTTAGCGCCGCCGAAAATAACGACCTGAGCGACCTGCCCACACTTGAGGTTGGCACAAAAGACCTCGCCGCAGGCATGAACATTGTTGATGTGTTTTGTGAACTGGGTCTAACCCAGTCGAAAAAAGAAGCGCGCCGTTTGATAGAACAAGGCGGGGCAAAAATTGATGGCAAAGCAATAGACACTGTGGATTATAAAATTGGTGGTGATGACTTTGGCAACCACAATGTTATTAAGCTATCAGCAGGCAAAAAACGCCACGGTGTGATGAAGGTAAGCTAGCTTTAGAAGAGCCCCCCTTCAGGGTCAGTCGCTATCTCCACATCATCTTCGCTAATAGAATCAATAGCATCTTCAACGGTGTCTTCTATTAATTCCTCATGGTCAATTTCAACTGTGCCTTTGCGCCCTTCAAATATTTTACGCAAAAACCCCGGTGCTATGGCTGACAAGGGGTTAAAGGTAAACTGGGTATTGCCCATTTCGCCTTCAATTCGGTATGAAAGCGCAAACAGACCGCCATCTTTACCACCTAGCAAGCCTCCAATTAAGGGGATTTTACCCAAAATTGAATTTAGTGAAAACGCCGGCACAATAAGCCCGTTAAGGTTAAGCTGTTTTGTCCTTTGGTTTACTTGCCCCTCCATGGTGAAACCCATAGACGGGCTGTTAGCAGTGGCATCGCTTATGTCTATGACACCATTTGACACCGTAAACGGCACAGACAATTCTTTAAACTCCATACCGTTTTCACCTATCATGCTATCCACATCAAACCCGTGGGTGTTAGACAGTGCAGAAATAAACGGGGCAGATTTTACTATTCTGAAATCTTCAACAAATAATGAACCAGCAATTTCATCTGCGTTTTCAGGGCCACCAAGCTCAGCAGTAAGATTAAGCTGACCACCATTGCCATTTAAAAACAGACCCGCCGCCAACGCAAGCTGACCTGCATTGTCAGATTTTATTTCAATGTTACGCCCCTCACCCTGCCTTCTAAGCAACAGGCTAAATTCGCCACCCTCACCCTCACCCTCGCCACCCACAAACTGGCCGCGCATGTCAGATGTGGCCCAGTAACCGCCAGAGTTCCATGCATCAATTTTAAAGTTATCCAAACCAACACCATTAAGCGCGGTAGCATGTCGGGCGTTAATAATTATTAGTGCTTCGGGAATGTAGCTTGTGCCTTTTTGGCCTCTTATCAGGTCATCAAGAAACGAGCTTAGGTCAATGCTGTCGGCATCTACCAAAAGTTCGATATAATTATCTATAGACAGATTTGCCGCCATGCTCAGGTCATGACCGTAGGACTGTATTCGCGGAACATATGCCTCTAACAAACGGCCTGTGCGTTTATCAAAATGCATTGTGGCTTGGGCTGAAAACCTGCCAACTTCAACATCTTCCTCAACCTCAACATCAATTTTACTATCAACAACAAGGTCGTTCAGCCAAAAGGTGTCTCCTGTCCACTTAATACCAAAACTTGCATTGCCATCGCTACCAGCATTTTTCCACCATGCTAGCTTGGGTGCAAAAACTTCGGTGTTAATCAGATCAACCGTACCTTCCCCATCAATAAGCTCTTTACCATTGGCGTTTATGACCATGTTTACCCGTGCTGTACCGCCCATGCGACCAACCGCAGGAACACCAAAACGCAGTAAATGTTCTGGTGTTATGTCACCGCTAACCTCGTAACGCGAACGTGGGGTATCTTCATCTACAGCAACAAACGCTTCGTCCCACTTTAACGTCATGGGAACACCCTTCACCTCAATATTGCCTGTGGCGGCAATGCCCTCTTTGTTAACTAAAATGTTCAGGTTTGCATTGCTTAAGCCACCACCAAACATAAGGTTAGGAATGGCGGCATCTGTAGTTACAACTTCAACATCCATATTAACATCAGCAAAGGTGTTGCCCTTTGCCAAGGGAAAGTCAAAACTGCCGCTCGTGCGTGCCTGACCAAAAAATTCGTTAGGGTCAATGCTGTAACTGCGGTTGCGGTTAATGGGGTCTTGGTCAATGAAGGCAAGCAGTTTAGGCACGGTGGTGTCTAAAGAAAAAGTTACATAGCCACGGCGCAATTCAGGATAGCCCAAATTTTTCCCTATAAGGTTAGAAGGGTTAATTTCTATGCCATCGGTTTCGCCGCGCACCACATCAATAGACAGGTTATTGGGTGTAACAACACCAGTCCCATCAGCATGAATTAGCGGTGGCAAGGGGCGCAGATAATGCGCCGTTAGATCAGAAAACCTAAAATCTATGTGCAGGGCATCTTCAGGCAGGGGTCTTTGTCCCCAATAGTTTGGCTTTATGGCAAATACCAGATTAGCCTCTTCCAAAATGCCATCTTCGGTGTGTTGATAAACCCAGTTGTGCGCCCCACGGGCAAAACGCTCAGGCCAATAATAAAGGGTTTCTTTAATTGGCATGTTCTTAACATTTATAAACATATTAAGCTCAGGCTTGCTGTTGGTAATGAAACGTATCATGCCGTCTATGGAGGCC
>DAOWAS010000015.1 GCA_030634465.1 Alphaproteobacteria bacterium
AAGCCTTAAGCCAGTTTAGGGAGCTTTGATCAATGCACTTAAACACCAGTTGCACAAAACCACCACAGCATTGTTCCAAGCTAGGGCCTAGGGGGTAATCTTTTAATGTTGCTTTGGCGGCAAAATCATTTCGTGCTGTTTGCACTGCGTCTAGCTCTAATGCTCCGCCGCCAATTGTGCCAATTGTTTCGTCAGGTAAAACCAGCATTTTCGCCCCCGCCTCACGTGGGGATGAGCCTTTAACGTCTGCCACGGTTATAAGCACCGCTTCGCCGTCCATTTCAGCCACATCTATTGCGCGTTTCAACCAGTTCATGATGGCTCTCCACAAGCTTTTAAAATGGCTTCTGGTGTTGCTGGTGCGTCCAAATTACCTTTTGTTACTTGCCAAATAGCACGGTAGGTTGAAATAGCTAACATAAACGGTGGTTCACCCACGGCCTTAGATTTATAAACCGTGTCTTCCATATTTTCATTATCAAACAGGGTAATGTTAAAAATATCAGGCCTGTCGCCCATGGTGGGAATTTTATAGGTTGATGGCGCGTGTGTGGCAAGCGCACCGTCATCATTCCAAAACAGTTCTTCGTTGGTCAGCCAGCCCACGCCTTGTATGAAGCCACCTTCAATTTGCCCTAGGTCAATGGTGGGGTTTAGCGACCTGCCAACATCGTGCAAAATATCCACCCGCACCACCTCGGCCTCACCAGTTAATGTATCCACCTCAACCTCTGACACCGAAGCACCATATGAAAAATACAGAAACGGCCTGCCCTTGCCAGTTTCAGGGTCAAAGTTAATTTTTGGTGTGGCGTAAAACCCTGTGGCTGAAAGCTGAATACGTTCCATATATGCGGCGTTGACAAATTCTTTAAAGCTAAATGTCTGCTTGCCTACTTTTACTCGGTTGGGCAGGAATTTAACATCACCCTCAGCCACACCGTAATGCTCAATGGCAAACTGGCGCAGGCGGTCTATCAGCTTTTCTGCCGCCAGTTTTGCCGCCATGCCGTTCATGTCGGTGCCAGATGATGCCGCCGTGGGCGATGTGTTTGGTACTTTGCCTGTGTTGGTGGCGGTAATTTTAATGTGTTCAAGGTCAATATTCAGGGTGTTTGCCACAATTTGCGCCACCTTGGTGAACAGGCCTTGTCCCATTTCGGTGCCGCCGTGGTTTAGCTGTACACTGCCATCAGCATAAATGTGGATTAGCGCACCTGCTTGGTTTAGGAATTTAGTGGTAAAGCTAATGCCAAATTTTAGCGGTGTTAGAGCAATACCTTTTTTAACAAACTCATTGTTGGCATTAAACTCTTCTATTTCAGCCCTGCGCTTGTCATAATTTGATGCTGTTTTTAATTGAGCGATAATTTCAGGTGCCACATTATCTTCAACCACCATGCCATAATGGGTGGTGTTGTTGCTGGCGTTATAAAGATTTGCTTGGCGTACAGCTAGCGGGTCTTTGCCAAGTTTCTGCGCAACTTGGTCCATAACCTCTTCAATCGCCATCATGCCTTGGGGGGCGCCAAAACCACGAAACGCGGTGTTGGACACTTTGTTGGTGCGGCATTTCAGCCCCGTAACCCGCATGTTTGGGATGTAATAACAATTGTCGGCATGAAACAGCGCGCGGTCGTTAATTGCTCGTGACAGGTCAAGCGAGTGACCGCAATCAGACACCAGTGTCATGTCCAGCGCGGTTACAATTCCGGCATCATCAAAACCCACTTCGTAGCTGATTTGAAACGGGTGGCGCTTGCCTGTCATTATCATGTCGTCATCACGCACTAACCGCATTTTGGCGGGTCTGCCAGTTTTTTGCGCTGTCATTGCCGCCAGTGCCGCCCAAGGGCTTGCTTGGGTTTCTTTGCCACCAAAACCACCGCCCATGCGCCGCACCTCAACCGTAACGGCGTTACGCTCAACCCCAAGCACTTGCGCCACATGGGTTTGTACTTCGCTGGGGTGCTGGGTTGAGCAATGCACTAGCACATCGCCATCTTCCTGCGGAATAACCAAACTTGCCTGACCTTCCAAATAAAAATGATCCTGACCGCCGATATTGAGCTTGCCCGAAAGGGTATTTTTAGCATTTTTTAATTCACCTTCAGCATCGCCCTGCGCCATAACTTGTGGGGTAAAAACAAAGCTGTCCTGCGCCAATGCTTCATTGATGGACAATATTGCGGGTAGGGGCTTAAAGCTTATTTTGGCGAGCTGTGCCGCCGCTCGTGCTTGGTTCAGGCTATCTGCCGCCACGGCAAAAATGGCTTGGCCTTGAAACATCACCTTGCCGTCTGCCAACAATGGGTCGTCGCCACTGTGGGTGGGGCTAACGTCGTTCATGCCAGTTATGTCATCTGCGGTTAGCACCAGTGCCACGCCATCAGCGCTCTCAACCTCGCTTAGGTCCATTGCGGTTATTTCCGCGTGGGCGTGGGGCGAGGGGAAGGCATATAAATGCAAGGCATTTTCAGGCACACGAATGTCGTCCACATAAACGGCGGTACCATTTGCGTGTTTTTTGGTGCTGTCGTGGCTTATGCCACTACCAACGCCGCCGTTTATGCTTGCATTATTGCTCATGCACCACCCATTTCTAAGTAGCATTTTTTCAGCAGGTTTTTAGCAACGTTCATGCGGTAGCTGGCACTGGCACGCATGTCGCTTAGGGGGGTGAAGTCACTCTCCATTGCTTGCATTGCGCTTGTCACTGTTGCCATGTCAAAACTGTTGCCAACTAATGCTTTTTCGCATGCTGTTGCTCGTTTTGGTGTGCCTGCCATGCCGCCGTAAGCAATACGTGCATGTGACACCACACCGTCATTAACCGCGATGCTAAATGCCCCCAAAACCGCGCTTATATCTTGGTCATTTCGTTTGGAAATTTTATACGCCTTTAGCGGTTGGTTTTTTGGTATGACAATGCTTGTTATAAACTCACCCGCGGCAATGTCTTGCTTGCCATAATCAATGAAAAAACTTTCAATTGGCAGTTCACGGGTTTTGTCACCGCAGCGTAAAACAATATGTGCGCCGAGGGCAATTAGCACAGGCGGGCTGTCGCCAATGGGCGAGCCGTTGGCAATGTTGCCACCAATGGTACCCACATTGCGCACTTGTTTTGCCCCTGTGCGGCGAATTATCTCGCCATAATCAGGGTAGTTTTTATTAATAATATCAATAGCTTGGCTGTAGGTAACTCCTGCACCAATGGTAATGTAATCGTCAGTTTCGCTGATGGTTTTCAGCTCTACCACATTGCCCAGATATATAATTTTTTCTAGTAATTTATGCTGTTTTGTTACCCATAAACCAACATCAGTGCCACCCGCCAACAATGTTGCATCAGGGTTGCTCGCATATGTTTCAGCCAGTTCAGCAATGCTTGTGGGGGCAAAATAACTACCAGTATCAGGGTTTGATTTGTTTTGTTTTAATGCTTTTAGTCTTGCGACTAAATCTGGGTTGTTTTCAGGGTCGTCAGTGGCTCCAGTTCCCATGCTTTCCGCCGCATTAATAATGGGGCCGTAGCCTGTGCAACGGCACAGGTTGCCCGCTAAGTCGTCACTTATACTATCAGAGCCATTTTCATACATTGCCACTAGCGACATGGTAAAGCCGGGGGTGCAAAACCCGCATTGTGAGGCGTTATTGTCCACCAAAGCTGAAATGGCAGGGTGGTCTTGAACATGCTCAACACTTAGCAACTGTTTGCCATCAAGGGTTGGTAAAAACTGAATGCAGGAATTAACTGCTGAGTAGTATAAGTCATCACCGATTTCTTCAACTACCACCACGGTGCAGGCACCACAGTCACCCTCGCCGCAACCTTCTTTTGTGCCTTTCAGGTGTTTTTTCTCGCGCAAAAACTCAAGCACCGTCATGTTGCAGGTGCTGGCATCATTTAACTCGATGGTTACCTCTTCTTCGCCCAGAAGAAATTTGATATTTTGTGTAGTATCCGACATCTAATGATCAACTGCCCCTATAGGTGGAATAGCCATAAGGGGATAAAAGAAGTGGCACATGATAGTGCTGGTCAGGACTGCTCACATTAAAGCGAATGACAACTTCGTTTAAAAAGTCTGACGCTTGATCGTGATTGTTTTTGAAATATTTTTCCGTGTGAAAAACAAGTGTGTATGTGCCTGCGGTGAAGCTATCGCCTTCTAATAAAGGTGCGTCAACACGCCCGTCAGCATTGGTTACAGCTTCGCCAAGCTTGTTCTGGTTTTGGTGTGTTGCATAAACCTCAACCAAAATTCCTGCCGCTGGTTTGCCTGTGCTGGTGTCCAGCACATGGGTTGTTAAGTGACCCATAAACCTTGCCTCCTGATATTAAATTTTTCCCACTGTTGTTTAGCTTAACAACAAAATTCTAAAATAAATAGAATGTTGTGCTAATTCTTTGTGTTTTTTACAGATGCACAATAAAGTGTTGTCTTTAATGAAGGGTAGATAAAAATAATGGGGAATTATCCACGAGATATGAAAGGCTACGGTCAAACACCGCCCAAGGTCACATGGCCTAATGGCAAACGTTTGGCTGTGCAATTTGTATTGAACTATGAAGAGGGTGGCGAAAACTGTGTTTTGCACGGCGACGCTGGCTCGGAAATGTTTTTATCGGAAATTGTTGGTGCTAGCAGTGTTGAGGGTGCGCGTAATATGAGCATGGAAAGCTTGTATGAATATGGCTCACGGGTTGGGGTGTGGCGCATTTTAGACCTGTTCCGCAAGCATAAAATACCCCTTACAATGTTTGCCGTAGCCACGGCATTAGAACGCAACCCACTGGTGGCAGAAATAGCGTTAAAAGATGGCCATGAGATATGCTCCCACGGTTACAAGTGGATAAATTATCAGCATGTCCCAGAAGATATTGAAGCCGAACACATGGCGAAAGCCATTGAGATTATTAAAAGCATTACAGGTACGCGACCATATGGTTGGTACACTGGCAGAACATCGCCCAACACACGCCGTTTGGTGGCGGCTGAGGGCGGTTTTTTATATGATGCTGACGATTATAGCGACGATTTACCATTTTGGAGTAGAGTTGAAGATAAAGATCATTTGATAGTACCATACACGTTAGATACCAATGATATGCGTTTTTTAACCCCGCAAGGGTTTAGCACTGGCGAGCAGTTTTATACTTATTTAATGGACAGTTTTTACACGCTTTATGATGAGGCTTCTACCGCGCCAAAAATGATGTCTATTGGTTTGCATTGTCGCATTATTGGCAAGCCGGGGCGTTTTCAGGCATTGAAAAAGTTTTTAGAATATGTGGCGACCCACGATGATGTGTGGTTGGCAACACGGTTAGATATTGCCAAGCATTGGCGCACCAACCACCCTGCAACAGGTGATGCATAATGATGAACAAAGATAAATTTGTCAGCATTTTTGGCGGGGTTTATGAACACTCGCCCTTCGTTGCTGAAGCGGTGTTTGATGTTGGCTTTGGTGCTAGCAGTAATGAAGAACTGGTAGCCAACATGAAGGCGGTGGTTGATAGTATTGCTTTTGAAGACAAAGTTAAACTGTTGCGCGCCCACCCCGACCTTGCTGGCAAGCTGGCGGTTGGTGAAGAGCTAACTGAAAGCTCAAGCAACGAACAGGCAGGCGCTGGCCTAGACCAGTGTAGCGAAGATGAGTACGCCGCATTTCAGGCGCTAAACAAAGCATATGTGGAGAAGTTTGGTTTTCCATTTATTTTGGCGGTGTCTGGTTGGGGGCGAGCAGATATTTTGGAACGCTTTGGCGAACGAATTGGCAATAATGTGGAAGAAGAGTTTAACACTGCACTTGCCGAGGTGCATAAAATAGCCAAAATACGCATGGAACAGATTTTTGAAAACACTAAGGTAAGTTAACAATGAGCGCACCTGAATATACCAAAACACATCTTAATTTGGCCTCACCTCGCATTGGTGCTGAGGCAGTTTCGTGCAGTGACGATTTTTTTGCCCCCATGCACAGAATGTTGGCTGAAGCTGAGCCTGTGTTTATTGAAGATAAATATGACGATAATGGCAAGTGGATGGATGGTTGGGAAAGCCGCCGCAAACGGGTAGAGGGTAATGACTGGTGCATTGTTAAGCTTGGGATTCTTGGGCGTATTGAGGGCATAGAAATTGACACTAGTTTTTTCACCGGTAATTTCCCACCTGAGGCATCGTTACACGCGGCTAATATTGAGGGTGAGGTAAACGAAGACACGGTTTGGACCAGTATTATGCCAAAAGTAGCCTTGAAAGGTGATGAAAAACACTGGTTTGAGGTGGAAAGCTTTGCTGTTTACAGCCATGTGCGTTTAAACATTTTTCCTGATGGTGGTGTGGCACGGTTGCGAGTTTACGGCACCCCTGATGTTAACTGGGAAGCTGGAAAAACATTAAACCTAGCGGCGTTAGAGTGCGGGGCAAAAGCTCTAGCATGGTCAGACAGCCATTACGGCGATGCTAACAAAATGTTTTCACCATCAAAGTCTGAAAATATGGGCGATGGTTGGGAAACCAGAAGACGGCGCGAGGCAGGAAATGACTGGCTAGTGTTTAAATTAGCCCATGCCGGACACATTGAAAAAATTGTCGCAGACACGGCATTTTTTAAGGGCAATTATCCTGATGGTTTTTCCCTACGTGGGATTATGGTTGATGGCGACCTGAGCTTGGATAACATTGAGGATGAAAGTGCAAAATGGCCTGAAATGTTAGGTCGTAGCAAGCTAACAGCAGATAAAGCCCATGAGTTTGATGTGGCGCATAATATTGGTACTATTAGCCATGTGCGGGTGGATATTTACCCCGATGGTGGCATTTCACGGCTTAAATTATTTGGTAAAATTACAGAGTAGAGCAGAGTAGGTATGAGCATTCAGCTACACCCACAACCACTTACAGCAGATGCCTTTAAGCCATACGGCGAGGTCATAGAAGCGGACGGCGAAGCGCAGGCCATAAATGCTGGCAATGCCGCTAGTTTTACCGATCTAGCTAATGTGGATGTGGCAGATGAGGGCGGCAAGGTAAGTGTTAATATATATAATGCCAATGCTAGAGAGCTTCCTTTTAAAATTGAGATGTTGGAACGCCACCCCCTTGGCTCACAAGCGTTTATCCCCATGCATGGGCAACGGTTTTTAGCCATTGTTTTGGCAAAAGATGGGGTTTTGGCAAAAGACGAGCCGCTGTTGGCTAAAAATATTAAAGTATTTATCAGTAACGGTAGGCAGGGTATTAATTTAGCCAAAGGTACATGGCACCACCCATTTTTTGCTATTGATGGTGGGGCATTTTTGGTAATAGACAGGCAGGGTGTGGGGCAAAACTGTGAAGAATATTATTTTGATAAAGATAATATTCTGGTAAATGAAAACTAAGATAAAAACAAAATAAAAAGGGGAAGCCAGAATAAAATGGCAAAGTTATATTTTTATTATTCAGCAATGAATGCTGGTAAATCAACCACACTATTACAATCTAGCTTTAACTACCGCGAGCGGGGCATGAACACCATTGTTTTCACTTCGGCATCTGACGATCGCTACGGTACAGGTGTTGTAAAGTCGCGCATTGGTTTGGAATTAGATGCACATTTGTTCAGTGGTGATACAAACTTGTTTGAAACTGTATCGGCAGACATGGAAAAAGCACCAGTTCACTGTGTGTTGGTTGATGAAGCACAGTTTTTATCAGCCGAACAGGTTGACCAGTTAGCCAAAGTGGCTGATGAAATGCGCATTCCAGTTTTATGTTATGGTTTACGTACTGATTTTCAGGCAACGTTATTTCCTGGCAGCACGCGTTTGTTAGCCATTGCTGACGAGCTGGTAGAGCTGAAAACCATTTGCACTTGTGGTTCAAAGGCAACCATGAATTTGCGTATTAACGAAGATGGCAAAGCGGTTAGCGTTGGTGACCAAAAAGAAATTGGTGGCAATGACCGCTATATCGCCTTGTGCCGTAAGCATTTCATGGAAAAACTGGCTGAGGCTGAAGCTTCATAGTTAAGCCTGAAAATCACTTTTAATATGTTTAAAGATAAAAAAAGGGCGGCCAACAGGCCGCCCTTTTATATTATTATCTTAAACCTTAGAAGTTATAAGAGATACCAATTTTAACTTTCCAAAGTGATGGAATGTCAAAGCGTCTCAAACGTGGGTCACCAAGACCTGTGAAGACATACTTCAAAGAACCATCGTCTTGTTCAACTATCTCAACATCAGCTACATTGGCAGCATAATGGAACGGTACTTGTTCCACACGACCCCAGTCGTTGTTTAGCATGTTGCTTAGATTTTCCATGTCTAGATACAATTTAATCTTATGACCACCATCGGACCAAGGCATAATAACCTCTTGGCTAAATTTCATATCCAATCTAGCAACTGATGGGCTGGTACCTACGTTGCGCGGAACGATCATACCTTTGTATTCTTCCAAACCATGTTTAGAAGCAAAAGCATCAAATTCAGCGGCGGTTACAGTACTTGCATCCCAATCAACCAATGGATCGCTAGCACCTGATGGAAGATACAAAAGTTGTGTATCACGGCGCCAGAAGTCACGATCACCACCAAACACAGTGTCACCACTTGCTAACACTTCATCAAGCGTATCCAACGAGCCGGAACGATTGCCTGGGTCATCAAAGGTGAACGAGAAGTGACGACCAGAACGACGTGAATAGAAGAGGTTCAGAGCTGTCTCATTGTCACCCCAGATGTTGTGACGCCAACCAACTGTTGCTGTATAGCGATTGCTAATCTCATGATCAGAAATAGCTAGTGTAGGATTGTTACGGTCTGTTACAGAAACCTTACCGAAGTTTGAGGTTGCGGTAGAACTTTGACCTGGATTTACATCCTCAGCATCAATGTGTGCCCAACCAACACGGGCATTAAATATACCTACGTCTGTTACCCACTGTTTGGAAACGTTGATGGTATAAGTGTCCGATTTGCCCAGATCTGTACTATCTAGGATTAGGTCATATCCACCAGGTACGTCATAAATTGGACGACCATCAGGTGCTGTGCCAACAACTGAGCGACGTGCTTCAGTCCAAATGAACTGGTCTTTAGTCCGTGCAAAGATAGCTTCTGCGGTAACATCCCAACCATCGCCGAGTGAACCAAGGTCAAACTCATAGTCGACGGCAATGTTTGCTTTCCAAATTGATGGCAGGTTTGCATCTGGTGAAATGGCATTCACGTTGCCGTCACCCTCTGTTAGGGCATCTTGAGCTGCTTGTGGTACGTTGAAACCATCAACAATACCAGGGTCAGGCAAGAATACGCTGTCGATGTTAACACCATTGTTAGAGTAACTGTTTGATACCCAAACGTTTGGTGAACCACCGCCAAACAGACCAAAACCACCACGAACAACTGTGCGATCATCAAATACATAATTGAAACCAAAGCGTGGTAAAATAAGTGATTTGCCATCTAGGTTTCCAGTGTTTGAGAAACCATTACGTGCCAAGAAGTTGGCATTTGCCAAAGGTGAGCTATCATTTTGGAACCATTCAAGACGGACACCAGCAAAAACAGTTAAGTTGTCTGTTGGTGTGAAGCGATCCTGAATGTAAACCACATTGTCTGTTGTTTTAAATCTAGCTGCTCCATCATTTACATTATTGGTGACTGCATTTGAGTAGTAAACACTGGAAGGTGTTTGTGCTTCAAAGTCATCAATACTATCGAAAGTATAATCACCGCGAGAGCCAGGAACAAATAGGTTGAATACGTCAAGTGTATCACGTTCATAACCGAATGTGATTAAATGATCGCCGACTACATAATCAGCTTTAATTTTTAAGCTAAACGCATCATTGCTCAACGCATTGCCATGACGGAAGAAATCAGGACCGATGAAAATCGAACCACCGCCAGGTGTATCAATATCAAACAAACCAAACTCGGTACCCCCCAATGGGTTTTGACCCGTTACAACTTCTTTCCAGCCAATTTTAACTTCAGTTGAGAAATTATCAGACCAGTCAGAAAACAATTGGCCTGAGTATGTGGTCAGTTTGTCATTCTTATCGTACCAAGTTGACAGAAGGCCAGCACCACCACCAAAAAAACTATCGAAAGTGTTTTGTGGGTTGATGATGTTACCGTCCGTGCGTTGGTAGGTTGCTGTCATACGGTGATTGTCTGTGATGTTCCAATCCATTTTAACAAGAATTTTCTCATCACTCTCATCAAGGTCAACGCCACCAAATGAAAGAGGATCAAAACCATAAACGCTGTTTGAAATTTCAATCACACGATCAATGTCTGCTTGAGTTACCCCAGTAATTTCATTTGATGCACCTGAACCTTCAGGGCCAAATTCAAATGGGCGGGTTGAATCAAATTTTTCGTAAGAAGCAAAGAAGAACAATTTATCTTGAACAATTGGTCCGCCAAAAGTGAAACCATATGTTTTCTCTTTAAACTCACCAACATTAATTTCATCTGTACCGCTTTTGCTACCAACTAGTCCAGCGTCTGAATATTCATAGAAAGCTGAACCGTGGAATTCGTTGGTACCAGACTTGGTAACAACGTTGATGTTGCCACCTTGGAAACGACCATAGGTTACATCAAATGGTGCAGTTTGCACGGCAACCTGAGCAATGGCATCGATAGAAACAGGGCTACGTTGTGTTGGATAACCGTTGCCGTTCAAACCAAAGTCATCGTTTTGACGAATGCCATCAACCGTGAAGCTATTTGTACGGTTGTTTGTACCTGCAATGCCCAAAGCATTTGAGTTTGTCGGGTCAACCCAGATAGCTGGATCTTGTCGAATTGTGCTTTTGATATCACGACCAATAGATGGCATGGAAGCCAAGTCATCACTACCATATAGTGATGAAGCGCCTGTTTTAATCATGCTGCTTATTTGTGATGCAGTTACAACAATTTCTTCAATTGAACCCGCAGCTTGTGCTGTCAGGTTAACTGTTGAAGATGTACCTAATGTCAGGAACAAATCTTCAACTGTTTGTGCTGTGTATTCAGAACCGTCAGAAAGACGAACTCTGTATGGACCGCCAACTTTCAAGCCACGTGCGCTATATACGCCGCTTGAGTTTGTTGTGATTGTTGATGTTGTACCAGTTGGTATGTGTGTAATAACAACAGTTACACCAGACATAGGTGCACCTGATGTGCTCACAACTTTACCACGCAAGCTTGACGTGGTTTCTTGTGCTGTAGCAGTGCCACTATACAGGAGTACAGAAGATGCAACTCCAGCTAGTAGTGCTAATTTTTTAAAAGACTTCATTTATAGCCCCCAATATTTTATTGAACATATTTTGCATGCAACAGATAGTTTACAAATGGGTATTAAAAGTTACACCCTCAAGGCAGTGTCATTACAGTTGCATACCCCAATTTTTAAGTTCTAAAAAAATAGACCAGACCACACATAATTTATAGACAATTTTAATTTTTTTTCTGACCAATTGGACAATTTTTAAAAAGTGATGCAAATTTACACTATTAATAATGATATGGTTTTGTTTATGCTACGGATGAAGTTGTAAAATTAGACAGTAAAAATGTGCAAATTTAATGGGGGTAAGCTAGGGTTATGGTAAAAAATGGCAGAGTTTTATTTATACTTGCGATTGGTCTGACAGGCTTGTTTTTGGCGGCAATGGGTGCTTATAAGCAGGGTAGTGTTGGCGGGTATTTTGAAAAAATAAAAGAAAACCCTTCTCTTATGCAATCATTTTTGCGTGCCTTTCCAAAGGGGGCTGACCTGCACAACCATCTGGCAGGGGCGGTATATGCGGAAAGTTTCATAGGTTGGGCGGCCAGTGATAATTTATGCGTTGATGTAAAAAATAACGCATTAAAAAACCTAAATCCTGGAATTAGCTGTAGCGATTCGGGCTGGCAAGATGCTAAATCGTTTGTAAATAATTCTGATGCGGTTGATGCCTTGGTTGATAATATTTCCATGCGCGCATTTGTACCCACATCTGGGTGGAACGGCCATAACCAGTTTTTCTCTACATTTGGCAACACCGTTCGCACCACACAACGGTTGGGTGACATGCTAGCGGAAACTCAGGCTCGCGCTGGGGTGCAAAATATTTCATACCTAGAGCTTATGACCAGTTTAGACCTAGGCGGGGTATATGCGGTTGCCTTTGGCACAGCGTGGCAAGATGCGTGGGATAATGACATTGCCGCAGGTTATGCCGCACTAATGGCGGGTGCTTACGGCGAAAAGTTTGAAGAGCTGATAGACGCACAGACGCAAGTTTTAGACAATATGGAAGCGCGGCGTGATGAGGTGTTGGCATGTAATACTGACACCCCAGACCATGCTTGCGAGGTTGAGGTGCGCTATTTGTATCAGGTTATACGTGTGGGGCCATCGTCAGGCACTTTTGCTGGGTTTATTATGGGGTTCGAAATGGCTAAGCGTGACCCCCGTGTGGTTGGCATTAATTTGGTTGCGCCCGAGGATCACCCACAGGCATTGGCAGATTATGACCTGCATATGAACATGATTGACCTGCTGTGGCACGAAAAGGGTGAGATTGATATTTCGCTTCATGCGGGCGAGTTGGCATTGGGTTTGGTTATGCCCAAACACATGCGCTCCCACATTAGAGATGCCATAGATGTTGGCCATGCCAAGCGCATTGGTCACGGCATGGACATTGCCTACGAAGACAGGCCAATGGACTTGTTAACGCAAATGCGTGATCAAGATGTTATGGTTGAAATTAACCTGACCAGTAACGATGTTATTTTGGGTGTTAAGGGCGATGAGCATCCAATTTTGCTTTACCAACTAGCAGGTGTACCGTTAGCGCTTTCTACTGATGACGAAGGGGTATCACGAATTGACCTGACCCATGAGTTTGAACGCGCTGTATATACATATGACCTTAGTTACGGCGATATAAAACAGCTTGCCAGAAACAGTGTTAAATATGGCTTCACCAGTGACGGGGATAAAGCGTTGTTAGTAGAGGAGTTAGAAGCAAAATTTATTGCCTTTGAGCAAATGGTTGCTAGCTGGCCGACACCATAATAGCTTTAAACTAAAGAGCTAAAAATAAGGAGAATATGACAGTGAGAAAAATAATTTCAGTACTAGCCGTGGGCTTTATGCTGCTTAGTTCAAACCATGCCTTGGCGTATGGCAAAACAGGTCACCGTGTGGTTGGTGAAATTGCTCAACGCAACTTAACCCCCGAAGCCCAAGCGGCAGTGGAGGCTATTTTGGGCGGTGAAATGTTGTGGGAAGCGTCTTATTATCCTGATGAAATGCGCTCAAGCCCAGACCCGTTTTGGCGTTACCAGTCACCACCACTGCATTATATAAATTTTGAAGATGGCTCAAGCTATGCTGAGGCTGAGAAAAACCCCAAGGGTGATGCCTATGTTGCCGTAATGGGTTTTATAGAAACCCTTAAAAATGATAATGCCACACAAGAAGAGAAAGCATTGGCACTGCGTTTTTTAACCCATTTGGCGGGTGACTTGCACCAACCCATGCACGCGGGCAGGGCAGAAGACCACGGCGGTAACAAAATAAAGGTCAGATGGTTTGGCGATGAGACTAACCTGCACACGGTTTGGGACAGCAAGCTAATTGATAACCAACAGCTTTCATATACCGAATGGGTAGCGTTGCTAGACAGGGCTGATGCCGCCACCATTGCTTTATACCAACAGGCCACACCAATGAATTGGGTTGAAGAGATATCAGCCATGCGTAGTGTGGTATATGATGTGGGTGATGGTAATTTTAGTTATCAATATATTTACGATCACACCCCAACAATAAAGCTATTATTGCAAAAGGGTGGCTATAGATTAGCAGGTATTTTAAACGAAATTTTTGCTGAATAGTTTTAGTTATTATCTAACAAACATGGTTGCTGACGGTGATTGGTGCATATGCGCCCTTCAACCGTTGGCGAAATGCCTTCTTCACCTTTTTCCAGTAAATATTCACCGATAAAATCGTGAAGCTTAAGCCCATTATGCCTGTTTTCAACAATATGCCCTTCGCCTAGCATTTTATAGCCATCTTGTGGGCCTTGGCTGTTTAGCAAATAACCAACCGTAACCGCTCTAATAACCTCATCATCTAAAACAGGACGAAGTTTACCATCTTCCATCAGCATAATGTCGCTAACATCGTCGCCTGTTAGGCGAAACACAAACCCAGATATTTGCAACCAATAACCATTGCCGCCCCACTTAGAGGCTGAATGGCGCATAATATCTTTCAATTCGCTACCAGTAATTTCTATTAAATATAGCTTAGGGTCGTATGGCAGAATTGCTTTTATAAGCTCTTGGGTTATGGCGGTGTGGGCAGGAATATTTTCGTTTCTTCTAATCGCGCCAGAGTTGATAAAGGCTATTTGTGCCTGTCCCGAGTTTTCAAACCCATATTGCATAACATCGGCTAACCAGTTACCCAAATTTGTTTCAAAAAGCCTTATTTTACCTTTGTCAAAATCAAGCAATACATTGGTGTGACCGTAAGCAATGCTTTCACAAACCTGTCCAGCTACGGCACCACATTCATCGGCATAATAGCGGGACATCCACTGGTCTACGCTTGCTTTAAGCACAGGGTCTTCGGCAATGTCCTGATTAATTGTTCTATTTTCAAGCTCAATAGAAATTTGCCCATTCTCTAACGTAAAATTGGCTATGGTTGCTGATTGCAGGTCACTGTCAGCTTTTACAATAAAGCGATCATTGGTTTTGATAGCCATGGCATCATGCTCATGACCGCCAAAAATAATGTCGGGGCCTTCATCACCAAGCGTATCAATAATTTCTATGTCGCTATCAACAAAAAGATGGGTAAGGGCAATAACAACCTCAGCACCCTCATCACGCAGTGCTTTGCTCATGGCTTTGGCAATGGCAACATAGCTATCGTCTATGGGGGCGTATTTGGTTTTATCCCTGTTTAGGGTCAGGCCAAACATGCCAACTTTCACCCCGTTTGCCTCAATAATAGTATGGGAAATAACATGGTCTAACCCATCAATTATTTGTGGGTGGCTGCCCTCAGACCACATGATATTACTGCTAAGCCACCAAAAATTGCTTTCACTAACTCGTGCCCTAAACCAGCTAACACCTTCGTCACCAGTTGCATCAAATTCATGGTTGCCAGGTACCACAAAAAACCTGTCATCAAACAGGTCGGCATCACCATTTATCTGGTTCATAATATCAATTATTTGCTCGCCTGCGTATCGTTGCCCTAAAATAGACGGCGATAAAAAGTCGCCCCCATGCAGGGTTATCAGGTCAGGGTCGTTTTTGCTTAGATCATCACGCAAGGTTTTAAACCGTGCATAGCCGCCAGTTTCACCATCGTGCATGGGGCCAATGCGGTAGACGTCATTTATCGCCAAAACAGAAAATGTTCTTTTTTCGCTGGTGTCTGCGGTGTCGCAACTGCTTAGTAGAACAGAAAAGAAAATGGCGATAACTAAACTACTGTACTTGAGCATGGAACGCTCCTTATGCGCTAATTGTTATGAACTAATTTTGGCAAAATAACTTTTTAGAAGCTTGCTTAGGTTTTTCGCGGCATTTTTGCCTTCTTCCAAGGTTTCAGCGTGGCTTAGGGCATTGCCCGACATGCCAGCGGCCAAGTTTGTAACGGACGATATGCCCAATACCTTCATGCCAGCATGGTTGGCAATAATACATTCAGGCACTGTCGACATGCCCACAACGTTGGCACCAAGGGTGCGAAACGCCCTAATTTCAGCAGGGGTTTCAAAGCTTGGACCTTTAACCATTATGTAAACACCTTCAGGCAGTTTAATGCCTTCAGCTTTTGCCACTTCAGAAATAGCCTTGCGCAGGTCTGGGTCGTAAGCAAACGACATGTCTGAGAAGCGCGGACCAAAACGTTCGTCATTTGGCCCCACAAGTGGGTTAATGCCTGAAAAATTTATCTGGTCGTTAATAAGCACTAACGAGCCGGAGCCATTTTCAGCATCCAAACTACCTGCGGCGTTGGTTAATATCAGGTTTTCAACACCAACAGTTTTAAGGGTGCGAATGGGCGTTATTATTTTTTCAACACTATGCCCTTCGTATAAATGCGCGCGCCCTTGCAAACAAATAATTGGTGTACCCATCAGCGTGCCAATTAGCATACTGCCGTGGTGCCCCTCAACTGTAGGAATAGGAAAACCGGGCAGGTCGTCATATGAAATTTCTGTTTCAACCTCTATTTGCTCGGCTAATTCACCCAAACCACTGCCCAGCACCAAGGCATATTTAGGCACTTCACCTGAAATTTTCGATTTTATAATTCCGGCGCAGGCATCAATGGGTGTGTTCGTTTGGGTCATAACATTCTCAACATTGTTCAATATTAATCTTTAGCAACTTTTGATGTTTCAATTTTACTATATGGCACATCTACAGGGTCTGGAAACTCAAGACCAAGCCCTTTAAAGCGGGTAATTTCGTCCATTTTCAGGCCGTGTAGCTCATGGGGAAACACCAACCAGTCGTCGGTTTCGTTTACATAAAAATCTGGCTCAATTTTGGTCAGGTTGCGCGCGGGCTTGTAATAAACCGTGGCAATTTTGGCAACCACAGGCATGTTGGCACGACAGCGATCTTTTAATGTATTTAAAATGGCTTCCAAGCTGTGACCAGTGTCGAACACATCGTCAATAATTAGCAAGTTATCGTCGGCATTAATATTTTCTAAAATATAATCCAAACCGTGCACACGAACCTCTTTTTGGCGCTCCATGCCTTCGTATGACGATGTGCGAATGGCAATATGGTCAGTTTCAATGCCGTAAAAATCCATTAACTCTTGAATGGCAATGCCAGTTGGGGCACCACCACGCCAAACACCAATAATAAAACGTGGCACAAAGCCGCTTTCTAAAATTTCAAAACCAAGACGAAAGCTATCTTCTAAAAACTGCTGGGCACGAACATAAGTTTTCTCAGGCAGGCCATCTAAGCTGTCTTTTACTTCGTTTTCGTTAACGCTATCACTCACATCATTATCCTATATTTTTGAAAGTTATTTTATTTCGTACCGAATTATTTTGTACCGAATTATTTCGTGCCGAAAATTCTGTCACCAGCATCGCCAAGACCTGGCACGATATAACCATGATCGTTCAGACGCTCATCAACCGATGCTACAACAATTGGCACATCTGGGTGGGCATCATGAAATTTTTTAATGCCCTCAGGTGCGGCAACTAGACAAACAAACAATATGTTTTTGGCGCCGCGTTGTTTTATGGCGGTTATGGCGGCAATGGCAGAACCACCAGTTGCCAACATGGGATCAACAGCAATGTTTAAGCGTTGGTCGATGTCAGATGGTGCTTTGAAAAAATATTCGTCAGGTTCCAGTGTTTTGGGGTTACGAACAAGCCCAATGTGCGCCACCCGTGCTGATGGCACCAGTTCCATAAAACCTGACAACAGGCCCTCACCAGCCCTTAAAATGGACAGCAGGCATAATTTACGCCCTGCTAACCGCTTACCTGTCATTTTGGCTACAGGGGTTTCAATTTCCACATCTTCAAGCGGCAGGTTTCTGGTTGCTTCATAACCAAGCAACAGGCCTATTTCATGAAGTAGGTTACGAAACTCACAAGTGCTGGTTTCTTTTTTCCGTAAAATGGAAAGTTTATGTTGCACCAACGGGTGCTTAACCTCAGTAACTTGTCTTAAATTATCCCCAGACATTATTTTCCCCTTAGTTACTTTAATTTTTATTACCCTTATTGTAGCCTATGTTTACTGTAATCATTTATAAATAGTTATTATCAAACTTGACCAACTGGACAAGATTGAGTTTATAAGCAAAGTTATCTTGTTTGAAAATGGGGAAAAAATGTGAAGCGTATTATTTATGTAATTTTGGCACTTTTTTTAGTGGCATCACCACAAGCTACAATGGCGGATGAGCCTAAAATCGCTCTGATATATGATCTGGGTGGAAAGTTTGACAAGTCTTTTAACGAGGCTGCACACAATGGTGGCGTTGCGTTTGAGAGTGCTACAGGAGTTTCATATCACGATTTCGAACCAGCCAGCGAAGCGCAAATGGAACAGGCCATCAAGCGATTTGCTCGCCGTGGCTATGATTTAATAATTGCCATCGGAATTTCATATGCGACCCCATTAAGAAAGGTTGCTGAGGACTATCCTGACATGCATTTCACTGTTATCGATTCGCACGTCGACATGCCAAACGTGCAATCTGTGTCATTTAAAGAGCACGAAGGCTCATATTTAGTTGGCATGATTGCGGCTATGACGTCAGAAAAACAAAAAATTGGTTTCATTGGCGGCATGGATATTCCGTTGATTAGAAAGTTTGCCTCTGGTTACGCGCAGGGTGCGCGCTCAATTAATCCTGATATTGAAATTATAGAAAACATGGTGGGTGCCAGCCCCACAGCGTGGAACGACCCCATTCGTGGTGGCGAGTTAGCCCGCAACCAATATGCTCGCGGGGCTGATGTTATTTATTCTGCCGCAGGGCCAACTGGCTTTGGTGTTATTCAAGCGGCAAAAGAAACTGATAATTACGCCATTGGTGTGGACAGCAACCAAAACCACCTTGCGCCAGGTTATGTTCTGACATCCATGTTAAAGCGGGTTGATAGGGCTGTGGAACGTGCCATGCTAGGTGCTTATAATGGCAACTGGCATTCAGGGGTTGAGGTGCTTGGTTTAGCTGAAGACGGCGTTGATTATGCTTTGGACGAGCATAACGAGCATTTAATTACCGATGACATGCGCCAGCGTTTGGCTGAGGCCAGAGCAAAAATAATTTCAGGTGAAATTGTCGTAAATCCATAAATTTTATCTGGGGGGGGAGCCATAATGAACGTTGCGCTAGAAGCACGCCATTTAACCAAACGCTTTGGTGACGTTGTTGCCAACAGCGGTGTTAATATGCGTGTGGAACGTGGCACTGTACATGGCTTGGTCGGCGAAAACGGCGCTGGCAAATCTACCCTTATGAACATGGTTTTTGGCCTTTATCAGCCTGATGATGGCGAGATATTATTGGATGGCAAAACTGTGCATTTTTCTGGCCCCCAAGAAGCAATAGACATGGGGTTGGGCATGGTGCATCAGCATTTTAAGCTGGTTGAGCCATTTACCGTTTTAGAAAATGTTATTCTTGGCATTGAAGATGCCCCATTGTTGGGTGATGCCGTAAGTAAAGCCCGCACCAAACTAGAGGCCTTAGAAAAAAGCTACGGTCTGGAAGTTAACATGGACACACCGGTTGAAGACCTGTCCGTGGGCGAACGTCAAAGGGTTGAGATTTTAAAAGCCCTATACCGTGAGGCGCAAATATTAATTTTAGACGAGCCAACAGGGGTTTTAACCCCGCAAGAAACCGAAAGCCTTTTTGAAATTATCGCCAAGTTGCGAGATGAAGGCAAAACCATTTTGCTAATTACCCACAAACTGGGTGAGATAATGGCAATTACCAACAATGTGTCGGTTATGCGTGGCGGCAAGGTTGTGGCAGAACGTGTTACTAGTGAAACCAGCGCTGACGAATTGGCAGAGCTGATGGTGGGTCGTGCTGTTACCAAAGAGGTTGGCAAAACTGTTGTTAAGGCAAGTGAGGCCATATTGGTGGTTGATGGCCTGTGTGCCAATGACGACACCATGCATAAAGCCCTAAAAGGTGTGAGCTTTGCGGTGCGGTCGGGTGAAATACTTGGCATTGCGGGTGTTTCTGGCAATGGTCAAAGCGAACTGGTTGAGGTTATTACAGGCATGCGCGCCGCCACGGCGGGCGAGGTGTTTTTTGACGGTGTTTTAACTGCCAGCAGTGATGATTTTTTAAAGGCTGATGCTTTGCGCGCGTTAGGTTTGGGTCATGTGGCTGAAGACCGCTTGAAGTTCGGCATGGTTAGCGACATGAGTGCGGCGGAAAACTCTATTTTAGGCCACCAGAAAGATGCCAGATATCACAAACATGGGCTTTTAAACCCTAGGCTAATAACCGAGCATTGCGATGACCTGATGCAAAAATATGACGTGCGCCCACCTTTGTCACAGTTGCCAGTTGGTGGTTTTTCTGGCGGTAATCAGCAAAAGCTTGCCATAGGACGTGAGGTTGAAAACAACCCTAAATTATTAATTGTGGGTCAGCCAACACGGGGTGTGGACATTGGTGCTATTGCATTTATTCACGACCGTTTGGTGGCGCTTAGAAACGCGGGTTGTGCTATATTACTAGTGTCTAGCGAGTTGGAAGAGCTTATGGCTCTAGCCGACAGGCTGATAGTTATGTGCGACGGCGTTGTGTCGGGCGAGGGCTTGCCCGCAAAACTTAGCGAAAAAGACATTGGCCTGATGATGGCTGGACACAAAACACCTGAGCATAGTGGAAATGTCGGGGGGCGTGTATCATGAGTAGCGTGGCAACTGACAATTTACCAAAATGGGTAAACTTCGGTCTTATTCCATTTTTAAACTTAGCTACGGCATTTATTGTATCTGGCTTGGTCATATGGTCATTGGGCGAAGATCCGTTTTTAGCAATGTCGCTTTTGCTCGAGGGTGCCTTTGGCTACGGCGAGGCTGTTAGCTACACGTTTTATTATGCCACTCATTTCATATTCACTGGTTTAGCTGTGTCCATAGCTTTCAGGGCGGGGCTGTTTAATATTGGTGGCGAAGGCCAAGCCATAATGGGCGGTGTCGGCATTTTACTGGCGGTTACAATTGGAGCTGACCTGCCAAGTTTTGTGCTTATTCCCTTAGCCATACTTGGTGGTGCGGTGTTTGGTGGTGCATGGGCGGCAATTCCGGCATATTTACAGGCCAAGCGTGGCAGCCACATTGTTATTACCACCATAATGTTTAACTTTATCGCCGCGTCTATTTTATCTTATTTATTAGTGGGGCCGCTAAAGCGCGAGGGGGCGCAGTCGCCTGAAAGTGCTGATATTCCTGATGCCGCCAAGCTAGACCCATTAAGTGACTTTTTTGGTGGTCTTGGTTTTCCCGAAGGGCCAGCAAACAGTTCGCTGTTAATTGCGCTGGTTTGTGTGTTTTTATATTGGCTGTTTATCAACCGTACTCACTATGGGTTTGGCATACGCATTGTTGGTCTTAACCCATCAGCGGCAAGGTTCGCGGGCATATCATCCACCAAGGTTATTATGATTTCCATGATATTAGCGGGTGCTATGGCGGGGCTTATGGGCCTGAACGAGGTGTTGGGTGTGCAACACAGGCTTATTACAAACTTTACCGCAGGCTTTGGCTTTGTTGGTATTGCCGTGGCGTTCATGGGGCGCAATCACCCTGTGGGTATTGTTTTGGCGGCATTGTTGTTTGGGGCTATTTATCAGGGCGGGGCGGAACTGGCGTTTGAAATGCCCAGTGTCACCCGCGATCTGGTTATTATGATCCAAGGTCTGGTTATTTTGTTGGCAGGCGCGTTGGAACATATTTACCGCTCACCACTAGAGAAAATATTTGAAAAATTTAATAAGCCAAGCAAAGGGGAGGGCTAGGTTATGGAAGCTTTTTTCTTTGATATTGTTTTGCTGTTAGATAGCTCTATCCGTCTTGTGGGGCCGCTAATTTTAGCCGCACTTGCGGGCCTGTTTGCTGAACGTAGTGGTGTGGTTGATATATCGTTAGAAGGTAAAATGCTTGGTGCCGCCTTTGCCGCCGCCGCTGCCGCCGCTGTTACAGGCTCAGCTTGGGTGGGGCTTGGTGCGGGTATATTAACATCAATTGCCCTTGCATTGTTGCACGGGTTTGTGTCCATAACCCACAGGGGCGAGCAAATAGTGTCTGGCATGGCCATAAACATTGTGGTGGCGGGTTTAGCACCAGTTTTGGCTAACAGTTGGTTCCATTTAAATGGGCAAACCCCGTTGTTGGATGAAAGCCAACGTTTTACATCCATCACCCTGCCAGGGGTTGAGGTAATGTCAAACGTTCCTGTTGTTGGCACGCTGTATGTTGAGGTTATTAGTGGGCATAACCTGCTTACATATGTGGCAATAGCATTAGTGCCATTGTCCGCATGGGTGTTATATAAAACCCGCTTTGGTTTAAGGCTTCGTGCTGTGGGCGAAAACCCCTCAGCGGTGGACACCGCAGGTATTTCGGTTATTTGGTTGCGCTACCAAGCCATGATCGTGGCAGGGGTTTTGTGCGGTGTGGCGGGTACTAGCCTTTCTACCGCTTTGGGCGCAGGTTTCATTCGTGATATGAGTGCAGGCAAGGGCTTTTTAGCATTAGCGGCAATGATATTTGGTCGTTGGATGCCAGTACCAACACTTTTGGCCTGTTTGTTATTTGCATTTTCTGATGCCCTGCAAGGGCGCCTGCAAGGTGTTGAACTGCCAGTTGTTGGGGTTATATCGGTACAATTTATTATGATGTTGCCATATGTGGTTACGGTCATTGCCTTGGCAGGTTTTGTTGGTCACATCAGACCACCGGCGGCAAGCGGCAAACCATTTGTTAGATCTAGATAGGTGAGGATATGAAAGATAAATTATTAATTGCGGCAAAAAACATTCAAGAAAAGGCCTATGCCCCTTATTCAAATTTTAAGGTCGGTGCGGCAATATTAACGGCTGATGGCAATATTTACACAGGAGCAAATGTGGAAAATGCCGCATACCCGCAAGCACAATGCGCTGAGGCCAGTGCCATTGGTGCCATGATTGCGGGTGGGGAAAGCAAAATAGCTGAAGTAATGGTTTATGCGGACGGCGAAAATGAATGCACACCGTGTGGTGGTTGCCGTCAACGCATTCGTGAGTTTGCAGGTGACAAGGTTAGCATTCATGTGGCAGGCGACGGCGTGGTGCGAAATACATATAGCTTGGCGGAATTGTTGCCCCACAGCTTTGGCCCTGAGCACCTGAAATAATTAAATATTAAGTGAGTTTTACTAAATGCGAGATAAAAGTTTTATACCCCAAGAATTTATTCGTCAAAAACGTGATGGCGAAGCCCTGAACAATAGTGATATTGAAGCGTTTGTTAAGGGTATTACCAATGGATCTGTGTCTGACAGCCAAATATCAGCTTTTGCTATGGCTGTGTTTTTTAAGGGCATGCCTGCAAGTGAGCAATGGACACTAACATCAGCCATGGCGCATTCAGGCACGGTTATGAACTGGCAGGAACAAGGTTTTGACGGCTTGGTGGTGGACAAACACTCAACAGGTGGTGTGGGCGACAAACTAAGCTTGATGCTGGCACCTATGGCGGCGGCGGCAGGGGCGTATGTTCCCATGATTTCTGGCCGTGGTTTGGGTCACACTGGTGGCACATTGGATAAACTGGATAGTGTTCCAGGTTATAACACCACTCCTGATTTAGAGCTGTTTCGAGCCGTGGTGAAAGAGGTTGGCTGTGCGGTCATAGGCCAAACTGGCGAGCTTGCCCCTGCGGATAAGCGTTTTTATGGCATTAGGGACGTTACCGCCACTGTTGAAACTATTCCGCTTATTACAGCATCTATCCTGTCAAAAAAGCGTGCCGCAGGCTTAAACGCCTTGGTTATGGATGTAAAAGCAGGCTCTGGTGCGTTTATAGACGACATTGAAAACAGCATAGCGCTTGCCAAAAACCTTATATCTGTTGGTGCGGTGGCTGGTCTGCCTGTAACCGCGCTTATTACTGATATGGATCAGGTGTTAGGCAAAACCGCAGGTAATAGCTTAGAAGTTATTGAGGCCGTAGATTTCTTGTCAGGCAAGGAACGCCACCCACGTATGCTTGATATTACCGTTGGTTTGGTTGGGGCAATGTTGCACGGCGTTGGCATTACCAACAGCCAAGCAGATGGCGAAAACAAAGCCAAAGAGGTGTTGGAGAACGGCAAGGCATATGAGCTGTTTGAAAAAATGGTGGCGGCACTTGGTGGGCCAACAGATTTTTGCAGCAAGCCTGAGCAATATTTACCCGCAGCACCTGTTATTAGGGCGGTTCAAGCGGAAAAAAGTGGTAGTATTTTAAAAATGAACGTTAAGGCTGTGGGCATGGCTGTTGTTGCCCTTGGCGGTGGGCGCACGTCGAGCGACCAGAAAATTGATCACCGTGTGGGTTTAAGCAATGTGTTGGGCTTGGGTGATGATACCTCGGCTGATACTCCGCTGTGCATGGTGCATGCCGCCAGTGAAGCTGATGCTGACGAGGCTGAGGCTCGTATTTTAGCGGCTGTTGATGTGGGTGAGGGTGATGTAATGGTAACCCCTGCTATTAGACAGTTTATTTACCCTGATGATGCAAAAGGATAAGCGCAAGTGGCTTTAAATAAACGTGCATTTATTTTGGTTATGGACAGTTTAGGCATTGGTGCCGCACCTGATGCCGCCAAGTTTGGCGATGTGGGAGCTGATACTTTTGGTCATATTGCTGAGCAGTGTGCAAAGGGTTTGGCTGATGTTGATGGCTTGCGCAGTGGCGCACTGAACATCCCAAACTTAATGGACTTAGGTCTTGGCGAGGCCAACTTTCTAGCTAGAGGGAATTACCCACAAGGTGTAGCGAAATGTGAAAACCCAACAGGGTTATATGGTGCGTGTGCTGAGCTAAGCTCAGGCAAGGACACACCTTCAGGTCATTGGGAAATGGCGGGTCTGCCAGTAATGTTCAATTGGGGGTATTTTTCCACCACAGCACCATCATTCCCGCCAGAATTAATAGAAAAATTTATCAAAGAAACTGGTGTTCCCGGCATTTTGGGCAATTGCCATGCCTCTGGCACAGTTATTTTAGATGAACTAGGTGAAGAGCATATGCGCTCTGGCAAGCCCATTTGCTACACATCATCTGACAGCGTGTTTCAAATTGCCGCCCATGAAGAGGTCTTTGGCTTAGAGCGTCTGTATGAAATTTGCGATATAGCGCGCAAACTGGTGGACGAATATAATATTGGCAGGGTTATTGCGCGGCCGTTTGTGGGCAACAAAACAGGCGAGTTTAAACGCACTGGCAACCGCCGCGACATTTCAACCCCGCCCCACGGTGATACCTTGTTAGATGTGTTAAAAACCGCAGGTCGTGAGGTTATATCAGTTGGTAAAATTGCTGATATTTTTGCCCACCGTGGCCTGACCCAAAAAATTAAAGCAACTGGCAACGATGCCCTGTTTGCTGAAACGTTGAGCCAACAACAAGATGCCGCTGATGGCAGTTTGGTATTTACAAATTTTGTCGATTTTGACCAAGATTTCGGTCACCGCCGCAACGTGGCTGGTTACGCTGATGCCATTGAAAAATTTGATGTAACCCTAGCCAAGTTTAGGGCGGGTATGCGGGCAGGGGATATTGCCATAATAACCGCCGACCATGGTTGTGACCCCACTGCTGAGGGTTCAGACCACACCCGCGAGTTTGTACCATTTTTATGCTTTGGCCCTGAAGTGACGGGTAAAAGCTTAGGGCGGCGCGAAAGCTTTGCTGATATTGGGCAAAGTTTGGCGCACTATTTAGAGGTTGCTAAGCTTGAACACGGTGCCAGTGTTTTTTAGGTGTGTTTTTTAGGTGTGTTTTTTAAGCTGGCTGGTCGGTACGCTTGTAAATTCTGACCATTTGGTTAAGATACGGCAAATTATATAATAATCGTTAAATTGTTTAGGTTTATGGACACTAAAATGCAGAAAAAAACAAAACAATCGTCATTAAAAATTGTTAAACCAAATGCTGAAAAACACACTCATTCGGTGCATCAACCCACAGGGTTTGAGGCCAATTGGCTTGATGGCATCAGGGTTAACTTATCAGCGGTTGAGCGACGTTGCGCCACCATTATGGGCAGGCGCACTGTGAAGAAAGAATGGCAAGTAGCGTGGATGCTAAAAGCCATTAGCTGTATTGATCTTACCACCCTGTCTGGTGACGATACCGAAGGTCGGGTCAGGCGCTTGTGTGCCAAGGCTAAAAACCCGCTACGTGATGATATTGCCGCATTTTATGGTGTTGAAAACTTGGGGCTAACCACAGGGGCGGTGTGTGTTTACCACACCATGGTGCCAACTGCGGTTAAGGCATTGCTTGGCACAAATGTTCCTGTGGCGGCGGTGTCCACTGGTTTTCCCGCAGGCTTGTCGCCATTTCGCACCCGTTTGGCTGAAATAAAAGCATCAGTAAAAGCAGGGGCGGGGGAAATTGACATTGTTATAACCCGTGGGCATGTGCTTAAGGGCAACTGGAAAGCGCTTTACGATGAAGTGGTAGCGTTTCGTGATGCTTGCGGCGAGGCACATTTAAAAACCATTATCGCTACTGGCGAGTTGGGCAACCTGACAAATGTGGCAAAAGCCGCACTGGTGTGCATGATGGCAGGTGCAGATTTTGTTAAAACATCTACAGGTATGGAAAGCAAAAATGCTAACCTTGCTGTTAGTTTGGCGATGATACGCATGATTAGGGAATATGAAATTTACACTGGGGTGAAAATTGGTTTCAAACCCGCAGGGGGCATTAAAACCGCCAAAGACGCAATCTCGTATTTGGTTTTGATGAAAGAAGAGCTTGGCGATGCGTGGCTTTCACCCGACCTGTTCAGGTTTGGTGCATCTAGCCTGCTAACGGATATTGAACGTCAGTTAGAATATCATATGACGGGCAGATATTCTGCCGACAACCGCCACGCAATGGCATAACCACTAGTGGTGTAGCCACTCGGTGGCATTGCCATGAATGGCTGAAGATAAAGAGTTTTAATTAGAGTGAGGCGAACATGACAGTTTTGGAAAAATTTAAAACCATGGAATATGGACCGGCAAAAGAAGGCTCAGCCATGGTTGAAGCGTGGATAAAAGACCACGGTGCCAAGTTTGATCATTTTATTGATGGTAAGTGGCAAAAGGGCAGTAGTGGCAAGGGATTTCCATGCCACAACCCCGCCACAGGCAAAAAACTAGCCCGCATAAGCCAAGGCTCAAAAGCAGATGTGGACAAGGCATATAAAGCCGCACGCAAAGCCCAACCCGCATGGGAAAAACTGGGCGGTCATGGTCGGGCCAAAGTTTTATATGCGCTTGCTCGTTTGGTGCAAAAACACAGCCGTATTTTGGCAGTGTTAGAAACCATGAATAATGGCAAAACCATTCGTGAAACTCGCGATATTGATATTCCGTTAGTTGCCAGACATTTTTACCATCACGCTGGTTGGGCGCAAATTATGGGCGCTAAGCTGGCTGACCAAGCACCGCTCGGCGTTGTTGGGCAGGTTATTCCGTGGAACTTTCCGTTTTTAATGATGTCATGGAAAATTGCCCCTGCCTTGGCGGCGGGCAATACTGTGGTGTTAAAACCTGCTGAGTTCACCCCGCTTTCAGCCCTGATGTTTGCTGAAATATGTGTTGAGGCAGGTGTGCCAAAAGGTGTGGTTAATATTATTACGGGTGATGGCAAAACAGGTTCAGATATTGTAAGCCATGCTGGCTTTAACAAACTAGCTTTCACAGGTTCAACTGGTGTTGGGCGTAATATTCGCCAAGCTTCCGCTGGGTCGGGCAAAAAACTGACATTAGAGCTAGGTGGCAAGTCGCCATATATTGTGTTTGATGATGCTGATTTGGATGGTGCTATAGAAGGTTTGGTTGATGCCATTTGGCTGAACCAAGGCGAGGTTTGCTGTGCAGGAAGCCGTTTGTTGGTGCATGAAGGTGTGGCCGACAAGTTTTATAAAAAGCTGAAAGCCCGCATGAACAAATTGCGTGTTGGCGACCCGTTAGACAAATGCATGGACATGGGCGCACTGGTTGACCCTGTGCAGAAAAAACGTATTGAGGCACTGGTGCAAAAAGGTGTGGACGAGGGTGCAACTTTGTACCAAGCCAAAGCAAAACTACCAAGCCAAGGCTGTTTTTATCCACCAACATTGTTGCTGGATGTTGAAAGCAGTAACATTTGTTTTGCCGAAGAAATTTTCGGCCCTGTGTTGGTGTGCACTACTTTCCGCACCCAAAAAGAGGCCGTGGCACTGGCAAACAACACCCGTTACGGCCTAGCATCTAGTGTGTGGACAGAAAATATTTCAAAAGCCTTGGACGTAGCGCCAAAAATTAAAGCAGGTGTGGTGTGGGTTAATGCCGCCAACCTGTTTGATGCCGCCGTTGGCTTTGGTGGCTACCGCGAAAGTGGTTTTGGTCGTGAGGGCGGCATTGAAGGCATGTACGAATATTTAAAACCCAAGTTTGAAAAGGGTTTGAAAGACATTGCCCCGCAAAAAGCACCAAAAAAACACCTGATGGCAAGTGCTAGCGGCGATGCCATTGACCGCACTGCAAAGCATTATATTGGTGGCAAGCAAGCACGAGCCGACAATGGTCAATCGTTGCACGTTACCACCCATGATGGCACCAGTGCGGGCGAAGTGGCATTTGGCAATTATAAAGATGTGCGAAACGCGGTTGAGGCCGCCGCTAAAGCCGAAGGTTGGCAAAGCACAACTGCGCACACAAAAGCACAAATAATTTATTATATTGCGGAAAATTTGTCATACCGTGCTGACGAGTTTGCCAAAACCATTAAAAACCTCACAGGGGTATCGGCGGCAAAAGCTAAGCTGGAAGTAGAAACATCAATTGAATATCTATTTAACGCCGCAGCGTGGGCTGACAAGTATGATGGCAATGTTCACACCCCACCAATTAGGGGTGTTGCCGTTGCCATGAAAGAAGCAGTGGGTAATTTGGCGATTATTTGCCCCGATGAAGCACCGT
>DAOWAS010000037.1 GCA_030634465.1 Alphaproteobacteria bacterium
ATACTGCAACTTCCATTTCAACTGATGGCGAAGCGGCTGATGCACTTTATGCCGTAAGCATTGGTGGCGGTGGTGGTTCAGGCTCTGGTTCAGGTGGCCTTGTATCATATGGCGGGTCATCATCTGTAGCAGGGCATGGTGGTGATGTTACGGTAACCACGTCTGGTACCATAACAACAAACAATGCCGCTTCAAATGCAATTTTGGCCTCAAGCATTGGCGGTGGCGGTGGTTTTGGTGGTCACAGTATTGGTGTGGGAATTTTTGCTGACAGCTCAGTTGGGGCCACGGGCGGTGCGGGCGGCGATGGTGATCTGGTTACTGTTACAAATAGTGGCGCGGCATCAGCAATTAACACCAATGGTCACAATTCATCAGGTATTTATGCAACCAGCGTTGGTGGCGGCGGTGGTGGTGGCGGATGGAGCGTTGGTTCATCAGCAGGTGTTTTGTTTGATTTTAGCCAAAGCATTGGTGGCAATGGCGGCATAAGCGGTAGTGGCAGTACAGTAACTGTTAACAATGAAGGTGCCATCACAATCGTTGGTGATGGATCGTTTGGTATTTACGCTGAAAGTGTTGGCGGCGGCGGCGGTAAGGGTAATTTTAGTATTTCTAATTCCTTAGATGCTGGACCTGTGGCTAGTTCTGTAAACACTTCTGTTGGTGGTGATGGCGGTGCCTCAGGTCATGGCGGCAGTGTCATTGTAGCAAACAATAACGATATAAATACCAATGGTGATTATGGCAGTGGAATTTATGCTAGCAGTACTGGCGGCGGCGGTGGTCATGGTGGTTTTTCTGGGGCTTTTTCAGCAGACTTTAGCTTAGAAGCCTCAGGCGATATCACTACAAGTGTTGGTGGCAAGGGCGGTGCTGGTGGTGATGGTGGTGCTATAACCGTAAGCAATACTGATGGCTCAATAACCACAGAAAAAACAGGATCAGCAGGTATTAACGCCACTAGTACAGGTGGTGGTGGCGGCAATGGTGGGTGGAGTGCCGCAGGCGCAATTGTTATTACTGGTGGTGTGCCAATAAACATTAACGTATCGGTTGGTGGTAGCGGCGGTGCCGCAGGCGCGGGTGACGATGTAACAGTGACAACAAGCAACACTGGCATAAATACAGGTGAAATAACCACAAATGGCAGTCAAGCTGACGGAATTCATGCCAAAAGCATATCTGATGGTGGTGGCAATGGTGGTGCCAGTTATATTGGCAACTTAACAACAGGATCAGATTTGGCACTTGGGCTTTCAGTTAGTGTTGGCGGTGAGGGTGGCAACGGCGGTGCTTCGGGTACTGTAACTGTTAACAGTGGTCAGGACATTACAACCCAAGGCTACGAAAGCAATGGTATTTTTGCCGCAAGCATTGGCGGCGGCGGTGGCAATGGTGGTGCCAGCTATATTGGTTCAATTGTAATGCCAAACCCTATTGAGGCAGATGTAAGTGTTGGTGGTTCAGGTGGCGATGGTGCCATTGGTGGCGACGTATCCGTTAACAGCACTGGCAACATAGAAACCCATGGTTACAAATCCATAGGAATATCCGCAGAAAGCACTGGCGGTGGTGGCGGCGATGGTGCTCTTTCAGTTATTGCCAACGTGGGTGTTATTACACCAGATGCCCCAACAGTTAGTGGTTTGGTTAGTGTTGGTGGCACTGGCGGGGCGGGTAATGTTGGCGGCGTGGTTAATGTAACCTCAAGCGGTTCAATTGCCACCCACGGTACAGATTCGTACGGCATTAAAGCCACTAGTTTAGGCGGCGGTGGCGGCGATGGTGGCCTTAGTGCCGTTTTAAACATTGTTGCTTCCTTGCCTGAAAGCGAAGAACCACACGCCAACGTCAATGTTAGTATTGGTGGTACTGGCGGTACTGGTAATGTTGGTGGGCATGTTACTGTTGTGCAATTAGGCGATGATAAAACCATTAGCACTGAAGCCGCTAATTCTTCAGGTATTTATGCTCAAAGCATTGGTGGCGGCGGTGGTACTGGTGGCTATTCAACCGCACAAACGTTTCCCTTGAAAACACCCGGCCTTCCTGACCTTTCTGAGCTTGATGGCATTAGTGTAACTGTTGGCATTGGTGGTGATGGCGGCGCTGGCAACCACGGCGGTATTGTTGATCTTAGTAATGCAAGTAATATTGAAACTAGCGGTTCGTTTTCACACGGTGTTTTTGGGCAAAGCATCGGCGGTGGCGGTGGGGTAGCAGGAAAATCTGGCGCTGGGTTTGTACCATATAAAACTGGTGCTGATGAAGACGCTGACGAAACCTATGAAAATGTTTCAGAAGGAATTTTTGTTGGCGCTGAAACCATAACAGGCGATTTTGTAGAGCTTGGTCAGGTGTCTGTATTCATCGGTGGCAAGGGCGGTGCATCAGGCGATGGTGGCGAAGTTAACATTCATAATAGTGGATATATCCACCTTGGCGATACGGATACGGAAACTTCGCAATCATTCGGCATTATGGCGCAAAGTATTGGCGGCGGTGGCGGTATTGGTGGTGCGGCAACAGGTGGGCCTTTTGGCAATTTTGATATTGGTGGTAAGGGCGGCGCATCGGGCGATGGTGGCAACATAAACGTACAAAACAGTGGTAGCATTACCACCCACAGCGCCGAAGGTTACGGTATTTTTGCCCAAACAGTTGGTGGTGGTGGTGGTTTAAGCCTAGCTAAAGAGGTGCCAGGTGGAAGTGATGCAGACGATGGTGGCGAGGGTGAAGGTGAAGGCGAAGAGCCAGGCTCTGGTGGTTCTGCAACTGGCGCATTTGGCACTGAGTTCGCACTTGGCATTATGGTTGGCGGCGGCGGTGGCGGCGGTGGTGATGGCGGCAATATATCGCTTACAAACAGTGGCATCATAACCACACACGGCGAGGCTGCTTATGGCATTATCGCCCAAAGTATTGGTGGCGGCGGCGGTATTGGCAAGCCACTATCTGTTTTAGTACCAACACAAATTATGGGCTCAAACGGCGACGATGGCATTGGTGGCGACATAACCATAACTCATACAGGTAGCATAACCACCAACGGCGAGAGGGCGCATGGTATTTTTGTACAAAGCGCATCAGCCAGCATTGAAAACAATCCTGTTATTACAATAACTGCAAATGGTGATGTGGTTGCAAACGGCGAAGATGCATCAGCAATAGCGGTGCAAAATGCCAATGTTGAGGCCGATGCCGATGCTGACAGTTTAAATGCCTATGCCCACCGTGGGGCGGGAAGCATTAATGTTACTGTTAATTCTGATGTGAGGGTATCAGGCGGTGAACGTGGTGAGGATAGCGGTGCTGATAAAGCTGTTGGTGTTCTAATTTCAGGTAATGCGGTTAGCACAATAACCAACCACGGTAGCATAACCACAGCAGATGGTGCTGATGGTACTGCCATTTGGGCCACAGCGTGGAACGACAGAACTGTTGACAATCATGGCACCATAACGGGCTCAATAATTCTTGATAGCTGTGAAGGAAGTGGCTTTACTACCCGTGAAACCTGCTGGCAGCAAATAACAGATCTTGGTGAGATAATGTTCTCATCAGAACGGAATGATTTAACATATATTGTTAATAACAGCGATGGTGCCCGTATCAATTCTGGCTCTGAGTTTCACCTTGGTTACGGCGGTACATTTACCAACAATGGCCTGTTAATATTGGGTGGCGGGGGAAAAATAATAACCACAGATTTTACTGGTCATTATGTTCAATCATCCACTGGTCGTCTTATTTTTGAAGTAGATTTTGCCAAAGACGGACAAGCAGGCGCATCAGACCTGATTAACATTTCATGGGATGCCAGTTTAGCAGGCACAGTGCAGTGGGCTGGGTTTAATAATGGCAACGTTACACCAGGCGACCACAGTGTTACATTTTTAACCACGGCACAGGACGGTGGCGGTGGTGTCCATAACAATGGCTTAACGCTTACAAACCCAGCATCTGCAATTTTAGCTTCATCCAGCCTTGTGTTTGGTGACGATAGCGTGGGTTTAAACTATACAATTAACTTTATACCAGATGGCTTAACTGAAAATCAGCAAACTCTTGGCGAAAACATTTCAGATATACAAGCCGCAGGCGGGTTAAGCACTAGCAGTACAATGGCAGCAGCCGCATTTACTGCCCACAACGTAAAAGACTTGGGTGATGTATATAGTGGAATATCTCCTGAAAAACATAGCAAGTTTTCAAACCTTGCTATTCACGCCAGCAATAAAATGAGTGACGCTATTCACAGTTGCAGACAGCGTGATGGTGAATATCGCTTTATCAGGGAAGGGCAGTGTAAATGGTTCCGCGTTTCCTTGCAAAGCCTGAACAACCCATCAAACACTGGCATTAACCAGTTGTTCCAACAAAAGCTAGAGTTTGCAGGCGGCATTCAAAAAGAAGTAGGGCATAACACCCACCTTGGTTTTGGGCTATCGGCTGTGTATGGCCGTCAGGATATCGGTGACGCTATAACATCAACCTCTGACAGTTTGCAGTTTGGGGTAATTTTAAAGCATAGAAATAAAAACACTTTATTTTCCATGCTCGCAAATGGTGGATACTCTTGGCACAATACTGCCCGTGAGGTTGTTTTGGACAATCAAAGTTTAAAAGCCAACAGTTCACCAAACAATGGCTTTTTGTCCATGCAGGCGAGGGTGGCACAAAATATTGATCTGGGTGCTAACTGGTACATAACCCCAAGCATCAGCACTGTGGCAACTCATGTAATGAACAGTGGTTTCACCGAAGCAGGTGCCGCAGGGGCAAACCTGATAATATTTGCCAGTAGTGAAACCTATATCAGTCTTAGGCCAACTGTTGAGCTTGGCGCTGAGTTTAAAGGTAGTTCGGGCGATTTGTGGCGGCCATTTATCAGTTACGGTCAGTCGCACATTGTGGACGGGCAACCAGTTGTCACCGCTTTGTTTGAGGGCACACCAGATGGTATTGCCCCATTTGCAGTAAATGGCACCTTTGAAAAAATAACCAAAGAAATGTCTTTGGGCATTCGTTATTTTAATACCAAGGGAGCCGTTTTTCGTGTGGTGGCTAAAAGAGAAACAACCCCAAACACACGATCAATAGATGTTAGCTTGAAGGTAGCACTACCTTTTTAATTAATTGGCTCAACAATCAGCAATGTGCCATCAACTTTTGTGATGTGAACTTCTACACCTTCGTCTGCGTCTGGTCCGCTGGCTGACCATAAGGTATCACCGACCTTAACTTTGCCTTTGCCATTTTTTATGGCGATACTAACCACTACATTTTTACCCACCAAGGCATCACCACGGCGGTTCAAATGGCTTTGGTCTGTTTCAATACCACCTTTTTTACTGAGGTAATAACGACCTGAAAAAACGCTGATAACAGAAAGAATAACAAATAAAACCGATTGTGCTTCCCATGTCATGTCGGGCATGAAAAAAACCACACCGCCTGAAACCACGGCGGCAATTCCCAGCCATAAAAACACAACCCCCGGAGCAAGTGCCTCCAACCCTAAAAACAGCAATGCCGCAATAAACCACATCCAGTGGGTAAAGTTCAGTTCATTAAATAATTGCTCCACACAATTTCTCCCTAAAAATTATCAATTATAAACAGCTTATACTAACCAGAGGTTGGCGTTCCTGAGCCTGACTTGTCTTTTTTACCATCTTTATTAAGGTTCTTTACCAATTCGTTTATGCCGCCAATGGCACCAATTACACTACTGGCTTCTAATGGCATAAAGACCAGCTTTTCATTTTTTGAATTTGCAAACAGGGCAAGGCTATCAATATATATTTGTGCCACAAAATAGTTTATGGCTTGCGGGTCACCGTTGACAATGGCGGCTGACACCATCTCTGTTGCTTTTGCTTCAGCCTCAGCCGCGCGTTCTCTTGCCTCAGCATCACGAAAGGCGGCTTCTTTGCGGCCTTCAGCATCTAGCATTATGGCTTTCTTTTCACCTTCAGCCCGCAAAATATCAGACTGGCGCGAGCCCTCTGCCTCTAAAATTGCGGCACGCTTCTCACGTTCGGCCTTCATTTGTCGCGCCATGCTTTCAACAATATCTCTTGGCGGTTCAATGTCCTTAACCTCAACACGGGTGATTTTAACACCCCACGGGTTTGTGGCCTCATCAACTACCATCATCAGCTTGCCGTTAATTCTGTCGCGCTGTGACAACAGTTCGTCTAGCTCCATGCCACCAACAACCGTTCTAAGGTTAGTGGTGGTTAAATTCATTATGGCAAGCTCAAGTTTATTCACCTCATAGCTTGCTTTCGGGGCATCTAAAACCTGAAAAAACACAATGCCATCAACCCTAACCATGGCGTTATCTTTGGTGATAACTTCTTGGCTGGGAATATCCAGAACACGTTCTTTCATATTTGTTTGCGTGCCAATGCGGTCAATGAAGGGGATAATAATATGAAAACCAGGTGTTAAGGTTTTAGTATATTTACCTAGCCGTTCCACGGTGTATTCATACCCTTGGTTTACCACCACAGCACCCATCATTAATATGAGGATCAAAAGTATAACTAGGATAATTGCAAATATTGAAAAACCTGTAAATGTCATAGAAATTCCCCTTAAAATTTATATTGTTAACTATAATATGGGGGCAGATTGAGTGTTTTTAAAGAAAAAAACAATGTTTGCTAGAAATAATATTGTTTTTTCAACGTGTTGTAGAACAATAAACAGTACAAAATTATTCATATGTATATCAAATCGCAACAGTCTGTTGCGTTTTAATAATTAGCCATTTTGTTGCTTTTTAACTTTCTTAATCAGAACCTGACAGCGACTGTTATCTGACTTACCAGATAACCGTTGATGTTGGGTGAATAATTAAATGACACCTATTCAAACATACCATCTTCAATGTACTTAAAGGCAAGCTGACCGCCAAGAACGTCTTTAATCTTATAATGTCAGCTAATATGCACTTCGCAAAAAAAGCAAATCCTTGCCTCGTCTTTCAAAAAAATAACTTTTATTGTCATCACTATTTAGACTTTGTTGAAATGATCCTTTTTTTTAATTACTTCCTCAAGCTGATAAAAAATATGTCATTAGCTGACTTTATGTAAGTTTAAAACAGTACGGACACGGTCACCGTGTCGCTAAAAACTCCTGGACTTACATTTTGCCCTGAAAAAATACGGCCATACATGGTGTAGGAGCGAGTTACACAACACAAAACTGGAAAAATGTAACTATCACTAACCACAGACGAGCCTAAATTACCATCACCCCAAACAGCGGTGTAGGTGGCATCCGTATAAATGTTATAATCAAGAGTATTACTAGCACCTTGCGTCAACACTCTTGGGTTTGCGGGACCACTAACCCCTAAAAGAGAAATTTCATAATTAATGTCAGAGCCAACTTTGTCTGTTGTACCACACTCCACTTCTATCGTTCCGGCACTATCAACCGTTAGCTGGGCTAAGCCATCATATGAACCAAAGTTCAAATTAGTGGCGGTGACTGTACAATAACATTTCCTGCATGTTGTTGGCGGTGCTGACTGAGCAGTACTGAACACAAAAAAAGAACAGACTGCGATCACAATGAATATATTTTTTTTCATCGGCTCTCTCCTTTATTTTCTATTTCACAAACCACTTTTCCTAAACGGGTTGGAAATGAGCTTGGCGATTGTGCTTCTAACGTTACCCTACAGTAACCGTTTTTTGTTTGTGTACCTAATGTTATTGATTTCTCTAGCCCTATGATATAAGCCGCCCCTTCGAAACCTAGAGTGAATATTTCATCACTGCCAAGGACCTGCATAATAGTACCTGGGAGAAGGGGGGCACCATTTTCATCGATAATGTAGATCATGGCGGTAATGTTTTGCTCTACAGGAAAGTTTACAATAACCCCACTTCGTCTTCTGGGCACTGGTTTTAGTGTAATGCCAGCTATATCGGCTGTTAAGGGCAAATCAAGCGGATTTATGGATATTTTGTTTTCCTCATAAGGTCGCAGATTGGATATAAATGCCTGACCGTTTTCATTGGTTTTTGTAACCAGTCTATTATCCCTTAAAACGTCAACATCTTTAAAGCCACCAACATTAACCAAAGCAAAACTGTTATCTATGGGTTTTGAAAAAAAGTAATCCCATCCTATGATCGCCACACCTCCCTTAAAACCTAAGCGTGTAGAGCTACGGTCATTAAATTCACTATAGTCTAAGTTCACCACACCTTTATTAAAATCATAGGTAACACCTGCTCGTTTGCGATCGTCACCAGATACAGTTGCTTCGCCACGCAAGCCAAAACCACCATTGCTTGGGGCGTTACGGCTTGCTTGCACGGTGGTGCGCCATTTACCATTATTACGATCCATTGAGGCACTACCAGTGGTACGCTCACCCAAACGGGCTGTAAAAATTAAAAACACGGCTGTGTTTTTTTCCACACCAAATGATTGTGATAAATTGATACTGAGTGACCCAATGCCTGAAATTTGTGTAGAATAGTTAGCGCTGGCAAATTCAATGTCTTCATTAAACCTCTCATCTACCCGAGTATAATTGATGGAAAGTGTTCCCATTTTAGATATATCAAAGCCAACATTGGCATTGGTTCGCATTTTTGGCTCATTCTGATTGAGACCTGATCCTAACCTTGTAAAATTATCAGATATCCACTCGTTTGATGCATTTATGCCTAGGTTTTGCCCCTGCCAAGAATAGTTTAACTCTAGCAACCCACCTGTTTTACTCTCTTTAACACTAATAGCAGCGGCACCCGACAAAACACCACCCATGGGTAGTTTCCAATCTAAATATGGGCCAAAACCAGCTTGTTTTGATGATACCTCTGCATGAACACCAGCGGTAAGACTTTCCCCCAATCCTTTGCGATAACTACCCGCGACAAAAGCTTCATTATAATCATTGTTCAACACCCCGTAGTTGTTTCTTAAAAAACCAGCTTCAACAGAATATTCAGCCAAATCCTTTCGTAGCAAGCTTCGGCTTGCGTAAAAGGGTTGTGTTATAATGGTCTCACGACCCAAAAGGTCATTAATAACCACCCTCAAATTGCCAGACCCCGTAATGATAGGGGGTTCTTCAATGGTAAATGCACCGGGTTCAATGTTTATACTGGCTTGGCGAATACCATTCACAAAAACCTCAGCCGTTGAAGGAAGGGCCGCACCACCAGCAATAACAGGAGTTGGGAAACTAATGAACCCTGGTTGCAGGCCAAAATCGGTGCCAAACTGAATGCCACCGAAACGAACAGCTCGTCCCCAGCCACCGTGTTGGGTTATACTATCCCCAAAAACATAGCGTACATTTTTATGTGGAACATCTATGGTCCAATTTGTGTTCAAACGCATAATGTCGGTGTCGCCATTAACATCTCGAGCAGAATAAGTTAAATTCCCTGAACCTAAATCTGAAAAAATACCAAGCTCAAGTAAACTTCCAAAAAAGTTATTATTAGTACTTTTTTCCATTATCAGATCATAATTTAAAAACATTCCAAACGGTGTCTTGTCTGGTGTTAGGTGCTTGTAAACACGTGGTAATCTGCTTTCTGGAAAGCAGCTAGAGGGGCAGGTAATGTCTAGATTTTGTGAGCCAAAGTTAAACCTATATTCAATACCCCTTAATCCTGAGAGCGGTAAATATTGACGACTACCGTAACTCACTAAATCTTGATCTGGCACTAAAAGACCAAGATATTGTAAGGTTATTGGTTCTAATAAAAAAACATCATCTTTTTCAAGCGCAGGGTAGAAACCATCGTGCATAACACCATTAAGACTAATGGTTACATAATAAAATTCAGGTTCTTGGTTTTGTTGGGCAAAAGCTTCATTTGATGTCCATAAACCAAGAACCAAAGCACCAACTGTTAAACCAATCAGCAAATGGCAAGCCCTTTGGGTCATTCCTCAACAATAACCACACTATTGTAATGACCGAAGTCTGTTGTTAAATGCACTGTTACAAACTCTGGTAATTTTTGGGTAATTGGATTTGATCTGTCTATCCGCCAAGACACCTCTGATCCTGGTAAAATATATTGATGGGCTGCTGTTTTGTATGAAAAGGTTGAACCACTTGATAACTCCACACCATTGATTAGTACATGGGAATTGCCACTATTGTGCGCGACCATCCAAACACCATCATCACCACCGTTTTTAATGTGCCAGTCTAACGGAGGTTGTGAACGGTCCTGTGAGAGCAAAAATACCGGTACGCCAATTCGTACAGCAACCTGAATTGCGTTTCCCCCTTCAATTGGTGCTGGGGGAATTTCTTGGATAAACAAACGGTATGTTCCCTCAACATTCGAATTAGCTTGCTCTACTTCTATACCAACACGAACAATCTGGGTTTCGCCGGCCTTAACTTGAAATAATGGCGGGCAGGCGAGTACAAACATTTCGTCAGTTGCGGTATAAACATCTTTACCATCAACTTGCGTCCAATTCATAAGTTCAAGGTGTATATTCGCATCTGCATCGCCTTGGTTTTCAACTTTAATTGCTTTAATATGCTGACCTTTTTCTAGATCAATTCTTGTTGGTTGAATAACCAACGATGATCCCGCATAAGCAAAACCAGCGGGGATAGCTGTGGCAAATATAAGTGATAAAAATAGCGCCTTAACACTACGTGACATGGCGGACGAAGATGGCATGAAGACCTTTAGAAGTTTATGGTCAGAACTGTCATTTCGCCATTGCCAAATGAAACGACTTCTTGGCTGACTTGGGCGCCATTTACCTCTAATGAATTGGGTGAATACTTTTCTGATACTATTCCGAACTGATTGGTTTTTGAACATTTTATATACACCTGATTTGTTAAAGGAATTATTGACCCATTCTCAAAAGTTATTGCGCAGGAGGGTATAACCTGAACGCTTACTCCCATACGTGCACTAGTTCGTCTATCCATCTGTGATCTTCGGTCTGGTGATGTTGAGGCCGCCAAAGGTTCTGGCGAGCGTCTGTCTGCTTTGGACCTACGGTCTGAAGATTGCCAACTGTCAGCAGCAACTACAATCGGTACCATTGTTTGATAACAAAAGCCTAAACAAAGAGCAGTTAGTGTGCTCTTGTATGTTATTTTTTTTACAATATGTACTGACTTGTTCATAAGTTAAGTCTTTCAAATGGTAAAAGTCTCTCAAAATCAGCCAAACATCAATTAGCTTTATATTAAAAAATAATTTAAAGGCTAAAAGGTTACAGTTACCGTAATTAAATCTGTGTAAGAACCAGGGGCTATGCTTTGTAGCGCAGGAATACGACCATAAACAGTCAGTGCTTGTGATGAACCTGTTCCTGTTCCTGAAACTGTATCTACACCAGCATTATCACCCCAATTGGTTGTATGTCCACTATCCTGATACATAGCATAATTCAAAGTGTTAGCCCCAAACTCCATAACTCGTACAGTTGTTGTTGCACCTGTACCTGTACCAGCATCAAGACCAACCTCATAAGTTGTAGTTGATGTACAGGTTACGTTAAGGGTGGTTGTTGAATCTGTGTTCGTTGCACTTAGCTGGTCATATGACCCAAAGCCAATATCACTGGCTGATACAGAGCAGGTGGCACCAACAGTCGTGCTTACATTAAATGTAGTTGTTTCTGTAGTCTGAGCTTGAACAGGGGTTGGTGAAACACCTAAAATAGTACCTGCTAATAAAAGCCCAACTAATGAAATTTGTAGTTTAGGGACAAAATCTTTACGACTAATAATCATAAAACTCTCCTTTTTTAGCTTTTGGCTTATGTAATAGCTACTCCAAATTACATTATTTTATAATAATTTACATTTCCTTACTCTAATATAAAAACAAGAAGCAACACATAAACAGGATTGCTAAAAATTCATCAAAGCTTATTTGCAGTTCCTTTTCACGTGCAGATTTAGCAATAGCCATCATTCTTTACCTTTGTTAATCTTCTAAAGTTACAACTTCACGCCGTTTGTAAAGGCCGTAAGAACGTCTTTCTCTATAACTTGTTACAATTGCTAGCAAAGATGTGTAGGGAACACCTAGTTCCTTTGCTACGCCTGATATAACACTGGTGAACGGTTCTTTATTCTGTTTATAGCGTCTGCGTGCTTCACGGTCAGTATATCTGGCAAGCTTTTCCCATTCTTCTTGCTTGTCAGGGCTGTGATACGCAACAGCCAGTGAACTATTATCAAAACGTTTCTTTTCAGCTTCAACTGATTGCTTGATTGTTGAAAGGAGTCCGTCTGCATTTTCTAAAATATATTCGGCAATTTCGATGGGAAGCTCAATTTTAACTGAGACTCCCTTTAACCCGATCCCCGAGCGACGCTTAAACATGAGATGTCTCCCAGAGCATTACTGGGTTTTGATAATTTTTGTCTGTCTGAGGTGAGAGAGGGCTATTTGAACTCCATGCCTTAAGGGAGTCCTAGGAACCGCATAATTTATATTATGTTAAATTACATGTATGTGTTTATGGCTGTTTTCTGCGGTTTTGTGTTTTTAACTAATAATATAATGATTATTTCAGTGCTAATGCTTCTGCTAATAATTCATCATCCCTTGTGGCTAAAACTGTGTAGCTTTCTTGGTATGGTTTTAGTCTGTTACCACTGTGGTCACGTATAGTTGCGCCAGCATTTTCCACCACAGGAATTAGCGCAGCAACGTCGTGCCATTTTAGGCCTTCTTCTAAAACCAGTGAAATATTGCCTGATGCGAGCGAGCCATACAAAAAGCCATCGCCGCCAAATAATGCGGTTTTGGCCATGCTGTTAAGCTTATTCCACCAGTTTTGGCTGTTATCACTAAGATAATTGGGTGATGTTGTGGCAATAACTAACGGGTTTGTTGCTGATTTAGCATTTTCACACGGTTTGCCGTTATAGGTTGTGGGCTTGTCGCCACTGGCAAGCCACATTTCATTGGATATTGGCTGATAAATAAGCCCTAGCAAGGGTTTGTCACCACACCAAACCCCAATTAGCACTACAAATGTGGGCATTCCTGCCGTAAATGCCGTGGTGCCGTCAATTGGATCCAATGCCCATGAAATCTTGCCAGTTTCACAAATTTCAGCCAAAGGAATGTCAGAGCCAAACTCTTCACCAACTATAATATGATCAGGGAAATCAGCACTGATAATTTCACGCATTTTCAGTTCAGACTGCTTGTCAGCCACAGTAACTAACGGCGACATTTCGTCTTTAACTTCAATTTCCAGACATGAACCATAATATTTTTTAAGAATATCACCCGCTGAAACAGCCGCTTTAATGGCGGTTTTCTCTATTTTTTTAATATCTGGCATATTTTTTTGCACATTTTTTCCAAATTAACTGTTGCATTATGTTTTTGTATTAGTGTATTAGCGTGTTAATACAAACTTACTAACAAGAAAGCCAGTAAATAATTACACAGTAAATAATTACACCGTAAAAAATACAACACATAAAACAGGTATGCCATGACAAATTCAGAAAATTCAGAAAATGAAGTAACTGCAGACCATATGGCATCGCTTTGTCTGGCTCTTACAAAAGCAAAGAATGAAGATGAAGTACGCAGCTTTTTAACAGATCTTTGCACCCCTGCTGAAATGCGCGCCCTGTCAGAACGCTGGCATGTGGCGCAAATGCTAGACGAAGGTGAGCTTTCTTACCGCGAAATAAACAGTCAAACAGGTGTTAGCACCACAACCGTAGGCCGAGTAGCACGATTTTTAACCAACGAACCCCACAAAGGGTACAGAACAATTCTTGACCGCTTAAAAAGGAAAAATAAAAATGGACAAGACAAGACTAAGATTGGCGATACAAAAATCGGGTAGATTGGCAGAAGATAGTTTTGAGCTGTTAAAGCTGTCTGGATTAAAAATTCAACCAAATAAAAGCGGGCTTTTTTACCGCGTTAAAAACTTCCCCTTAGATCTGTTGTTAGTGCGTGATGATGACATTCCCGGCTTTGTGGCTGATGGTGTGGCAGATCTTGGCATTGTTGGTAGCAATGTTTTTGAAGAGTTTAGCTTAACCCACGCTGATAAGCAGTCTAACACCCTGCTTCCGCTTGGTTTTTCCAAATGCACTTTGAACATAGCAATACCGTCTGAGCAAAATTATAATTCAATGGCTGATTTGGCGGGTAAAAACATTGCCACTTCATACCCGCAAATTTTATCGAAAGCCCTAGCGGCAAAAAACATAACCGCCAACATTGTAGAAATGCACGGCGCTGTTGAGGTTGCGCCAAAACTGGGCATTGCAGATGCCATTTGTGACATTGTGTCATCTGGTGCCACGTTGGAGGCAAACGGCCTGAAATCAGTAGAAAACATTTTCACCAGTCAAGCGCTGTTGCTTAAAACCAAAAGCCAGTTAGGCCCTGAAAAGGAACAAAGTTTAAGTAGATTATTGAGTAGAATTGAAGGAGTGCAAGCCTGCAAGGAAACAAAATATATAATGCTTAATGCCCCCCAGACTGCCCTTCCAGAGATTACTAAATTGTTGCCAGGTGCTGATGCACCAACAGTTATGCCTTTGGAAGGGCAGAACGGCGCGGTCGCCATTCACGCGGTGTGCCGTGAAAGCGTTTTTTGGGAAACAATGGAAAATTTAAGGGATGCAGGTGCCACTTCTATACTTGTTTTACCCATTGAAAAAATGATGGTGTGACATGCAAACAGTTAATTGGAACTCAGCCTCAGAAGTTGAAAAAAACAGAGCTCTGTCACGACCTGAAACACCGCCCGACCAAGAAATAACAGCAAAAATATCTGCTATATTTGCTGAAATTAAAACTGGTGGCGACAAGGCATTATTGGCTTTTACCGATCAATTTGATGGCGTTACACTTAATAAAGTAGCGTTTGATGTGCCCTCTTCCCCTGTGCCTAATCTGGATATTGAAGATGAAAAGGCCATTTTACTAGCCGCCGCCAACATAAGAAAATTTCACAAAGCACAGTTGCCAATCCCAGTGTCCATTGAAACCCAACCGGGGGTTTTATGCGAAAAGGTTTGGCGACCTATGAACAGTGTTGGCCTGTATATTCCTGGTGGTTCAGCCCCGCTAATATCAACCCTATTGATGTTGGCCATACCAGCGCAAATTGCTGGGGTTAAAGAAATTGCCATTATTACCCCGCCGCAAAAGGGTGAAGGCCCTGTTGATAAGGGCATTTTGTTCGTGGCGCGTTTGCTTGGCATAAAAACCATTTACCTAGCTGGCGGGGCGCAGGCCATTGCCGCACTTACTTATGGTACCCAAACCGTTCCTGCGGTTGATAAGCTGTTCGGCCCCGGCAACCTGTGGGTTACAGAAGCCAAAAAATATGCAAACTCCCTGCCCTCAGCCAATGTTATAGCCCCTGCCATTGATATGCCCGCAGGCCCAAGCGAGGTTATGGTTCTGGCTGACAACCAAGCCAACCCTGCCATTGTTGCGGCAGATATGTTGGCACAGGCCGAACACGATCCATTGGCGCAGGCTTTGCTTGTATGCTTTACCGCCCGCATGGCGCTAGATGTTTCGCTAGAAATTGACAAACAGTTGAAGACACTAACCCGCAAGGAAATAGCCACAGCATCGGCAAACAACATGCTGGCAATAACCTGTAAAGTGCCAAGCGATGCACTTGATGTAATTAATAAATATGCCCCAGAGCACCTTATTTTAAATGCTGAAAGCGCCAATGCGTATCTGTCAGGAATTAACAATGCGGGTTCTGTCTTTGTCGGGCCAAACACCCCCGAAGCCGCCGGTGACTATGCCAGTGGCACCAACCACGTGTTGCCAACAGCAGGCTTTGCCCGCAACTATTCAGGTCTTTCAACCTCTGCATTTATGAAATCTATCACAATTCAGAAAATAGATGATGCAGGGCTGAAAACTTTGGGGCCAAGCATTGTCCGCATGGCTAATATGGAGGGTTTAGACGGTCACGCCGCTTCGGTAACAATGCGGCTTAAATTGCTTGAAGAACAAAATAATCCACTGCTTAAGAGGGTTGTATAAAATGACCTTTGACCCTTTAAACCTAGCACGGCCTGAGATTGCTAGCATTGTGCCATATGTTAGCGACCGCCAACCTAACGATATCACAGATGCCTGTATTTACCTTGATGCCAACGAAAGCACCGCTGACGGTCGTGGCTTAAACCGCTATCCTGACACCCCGCCGGCAAAGCTATATGAACGTTTGGCAAATATTTATGATGTGGATACAAAAAACCTGTTGGTAACCCGTGGCAGTGACGATGCCATAGACAGCTTAATCCGTACATTTTGCGCGGCGGGTAAAGATGCTGTTATTACCATGCCGCCAACATTTCCCATGTATAAAATTGCCGCACAAATTCAGGGTGCCAGCTGTATTGAAGTGCCTCTTGATAATAATTTAGAGCTTAATTTCAATAAGTTACAAGACACACTTAATGCAAACCCTAATGTTAAATTGGTGTTTCTTTGCAGCCCGCAAAACCCTGTTGGCTCTACACTATCATTTGATAAAATGTGTGAAGTTGTTAAAGCTAATGAAAATACTTTATTTGTGGCTGATGAGGCATATCAAGAATTTGCCTCAACCAAAAGCATGGTGGAAATGCTAGCAACCCTGCCCAATCTTGTGGTGCTTAGAACCCTGTCAAAGGCGTATGGCTTGGCGGGCGCGCGCATTGGCACCATTATCGCCTCACCCGCCATTACCCGCCTTGTTTTCAGGGTGTTGCCGCCATTTTTACTACCAACCCCATCGGTAAAGGCGGCCTTGGCGGCACTTAGCCCTGCAACACTGGCAAAACGGCGTATAGAAATAGCTAACATTGCTATTGAGCGGGAAAAACTGCGGGGAAATTTAAGCAAACTGGCAGATGTTGTCCGTATTTACCCCAGTGAAGCTAATTTTCTGCTGATAGAATTTAAAAACGCAGGCGCAGTTTATAAAACCCTACAGCAAAATGGCATTTTAGTTCGCAAATTCCCAAATCTGTTAGAAAATTGCCTGCGCATTGCCATTGGTACTGTGGATGAAAACAACTTGCTGTTGGCGGCTTTGGGCATTGAAACCAACATAAAGGTGGATCGCAAGGCCGAGGTGGAGCGCACCACCAAAGAAACCAGCATTTACGCGGCGGTTAATTTGGACAGCCCCACACCAACAAACATAGATACGGGCATAAGTTTTTATGACCACATGCTAGAGCAGCTGTCAAAACACAGTGGTATCGCCATGACATTGCTTGTGTCGGGCGATATTGAGGTTGATGCCCACCACACAGTAGAAGACAGCGCAATTGCCCTTGGTGAGGCTGTGCGGCTTGCCCTTGGCGATAAGCGTGGCATAGAACGTTATGGTTTTTCCCTACCAATGGATGAAGCACGAGCAGATGTGTTAATAGACCTGTCTGGGCGCGGCATTTCTAAGTTTAATTGCGATTTTTCCGCACCAATGCTGGGTGAACTGCCCACTGAAATGATATCCCACGCCATTAACAGCTTTGCTGAAAGCCTTAGAGCCGCCATTCACGTTGATGTAACGGGTGAAAATGACCACCATAAAGCCGAAGCTGTTTTTAAAGGCTTAGCCAAAGCATTAAAAAAAGCCACAGCAATAGAAAGTGACACCCTGCCCACCACCAAAGGCATGCTGTAATGAGTACGCTGATAATAAATTCTGGCTGTGCCAACCTCGCCTCTGTTCGCTTTGCCTTGGAACGCTTGGACGAAACCGTGTTGGTTAGCGATGATCCGCAACAAATTTTAGCCGCCGACAGGGTAATTTTACCCGGTGTTGGTAACATGGAATTTGCCATGCAAAAGCTAAACGACAAGGGCCTGACTGAAACTATAAATCTGGCTGAGGTTATAAAACAGCTAACCTGCCCTGTGCTTGGCATTTGTTTAGGCATGCAGATGCTGTTTGAAGGCTCAAGCGAAGGCAACACCTCTGCCCTTACCCCTGCTTTGGGCATCAT
>DAOWAS010000148.1 GCA_030634465.1 Alphaproteobacteria bacterium
GTTTTTTGCTCAATAGAAATAGCAGGGGACAGGCCATCAATATGGTCAACATCGGGTTTTTGCATCAGCTCTAAAAACTGGCGGGCATAGGCAGACAGGCTTTCAACGTAGCGACGTTGGCCTTCGGCATAAATAGTGTCAAACGCCAGTGACGATTTGCCCGAACCTGACAAGCCAGTAATAACCACCAAGCTTTCACGCGGCATGGAAACATCAATATTTTTCAGGTTGTGTTCTCGCGCCCCACGAACTGTAATATTTTTCATCATTGGCTTTACTAGCTTTGCTTTAATATTGGTTTTTGCTTTAAAAATACCGTTCTTTGTTTGTTCTTTTACACCTTAGCACGGGCGAACAAAAAAGGAACAGTTATTTTCTAAAAATCTAATAATATATGTGCCTTGAAATAACTAATACAGCAAAGCCTGTTTTTATGAAATTAATTAAAAAAATCATGGCAACTTGATTGAGATCAATGTCCTTGCATTAAAATAGTGGTTAATTTTGCTCATGGCGGTTGGTTTAAATCGCCGTAACACCCATGAAGATAAAATTATTGGGTGACAAAAATAAAACCAGCACTCTAGCTGGAATTTCAATGGCTCCTTGTTGCACTCCCCAAACCCTGTGCAAGGAGCCATTTTTTTAATAAAATTTACCTATTAAAATGTTTTTGGAAGGTTTAGCATGATTTTTGCAAGCATTTTCACGACGTCTTTCACGACGTCTTAACTGTGATTTTAACTGCTTGAAGGATGTTATGTTGAAAAAGAAATATTATACGGTTGCACTTGTTCTGGCTTTGGCTGGTTGTGAAGATTTGGTTGATGAAATTGTTACAACACAGGCCGCCAAAGATGGTTTGGATATGTGCCATTATGCCGCCTTGGAGATAATTGATGGAACTGGATCTGTTGAGTTTCCATCCAGTTTTCACAATCCGTTTCGTGACCCCACAGTGGTGCGCTTGCGCTATTTTGTGATTAATACAGAAATGTCAGGCACGGTGCGGTGTTATTATGATGAGGATACCAGTAATCGCAGGTTCACCCGCATTACGCTTGATGCCACTGATGTGCCTTTGGAAGATTTAGCAGGTTTAACCAGCATAGCGAAAGCAGCTATAAAATGATAATTACAAATATTGAAAATGTCCCTGGTCGCGAAAGTTATGAAAACCTTGGCATGGTTATGGGCTCTACAGTTTTGTCAAAACATGTGGGGCGCGATATTGCCGCAGGGTTGAAAAGCATTTTTGGTGGCGAGTTAAAGGGCTATTCCGAACTGTTGGTTGAGGGGCGCGCCTCAGCCATTGAACGCATGACAGATGAGGCCAAAGCCCTTGGTGCTGATGCCATTGTTAATGTGCGGCTTACTACTAGTTCTATCACCCAAGGGGCATCTGAACTTCTTGCATATGGCACTGCTGTAAAGCTTAAATAAACTGGGTCAGCATAATTATGCTTTTAGACATTCTCTCAAATATTCCATTGTTCGTTGATGGCTTTGCCAATGCTTTAAGCGACATCTGGGCTTCAAGCAACATCTGGGCCTCAAGCGACATCTGGTCGTGGAATGTAATTTCGCGAGATGAAAAAGTTGAGAAATTGCGAGAAATAGCGGGTCTTTTTGAAAACATTCCTTTCATGGGCGGTTATCAGGATCTTTTGGATAATGGTTGGTCTTTGAGCGTTGCGTTAAAGTTTATTAGAGATGCTGTAATATTAGGTGCTATTGGCTGGTTTATTGCTTGGTGGTTGGAGCGCAAACATTTAAAATACTTAACTGCCCGTGAGGCTGAGTTGAAGCACATAACCGTTGAGGCTGGCCCCAAGGAGCTGTCTGAGGTTGCTCAGTCGTCAGCAAACATGTTTACAGGTATGTCAGGTATGTTTACAGGTTCTGTGGTTTTGTCACACGATGGTTTTCGTTCGATAACTATTGCCATCGCAAAAATTTTCGGTGGCAATATCAAACAATACGAACGTCTTTTGGATAGGGCGCGACGTCAAGCCATTATTCGCCTGAAAGAAGATGCTGAGGGCCAAGGGGTGACACGTATTGTAAACATGAAAATGTTAACAACCAGCATAACCCGCAAGGGGCCAAAAGCCGTTGAGATTGTGGTTTATGGCACTGGTGTAGCCAGTTAAGGCTAGTGCCACAGTGCTGGTCATGATTTTTTTTCAAAACCGACAAATTAGCAGTTGGCATTGGTAACTATAATTGCCTAGTATCATGATTGATTCTTCAATATAAAATTTTAAGGGGCGAGTAATGGCGGGTAGTGTCAATAAGGTTATTTTGGTTGGAAATTTAGGTAAAGACCCTGAGGTTCGCACAATGGGTAACGGCGGTAAGGTTGTTAACCTATCTATTGCCACATCAGAAAACTGGAAAGACAAGTCAACTGGTGAGCGCCGTGAAAAAACCGAGTGGCACCGTGTTGTTATTTTCAATGAAAACCTTGCTCGTATTGCTGAAAACTACCTGAAAAAAGGTTCAAAAGTTTATATTGAGGGCGCGTTGCAAACCCGCAAATGGACAGATCAAAGTGGTGTTGACACATCCCGCCCCGAGCTTCTTCTACAAACCTTGACAGGCGGTCGAACCATTTTTGACAGCCGTGGTGAGGGCGGTGGATCATTTGGTGGCGGCTCTGGCGGTGGCAGCGCCACTGGCGGTGGTGGCAACGATTATGACCAGTCACAGCAGCAACAGTCAAAACCAGCTAGCCCTGCACCTGCAGACGACCTAGACGACGACATTCCGTTCTAGGCTATATCTCGATAAAAAAAGAATCGTCAATTTTCAAAAACTTGCGTGTTTTTGGGTGTATTTTTACGCGCTTTGAAAACATGCGCGATTTTGTGGCATAACTGGTTGATAATAAAGGTTTTTTAAGGTCGTTTTTTTAGGTCTATGCCCTTGCCCTGTGGCACAAGGTTTGGTATAAATATGGCTAGTTTAATACTAGATATCGTGGGTGCGTTTCGGGGGGCTAAAAAGCCACAATAATAACCAAGTAAAAACCCACAAAAGTAGTAAGAAAGGCTTTTTAGATTGAGTGATCAAACACCCATTTCAGGTTCTGGCTCTGATGATAACCCAGAGGATAATAATTCTTCGAGCATAATGCCCATCACCATTGAAGAGGAAATGAAAACCTCTTATTTGGATTATGCCATGAGTGTGATTGTATCTCGTGCGCTTCCTGATGTGCGCGATGGCCTGAAACCAGTGCACAGACGCATTCTTTATGCCATGCATGAAAGCGGATATGAGTTTGGTAAGCCTTATCGTAAGTCAGCACGTATCGTTGGTGATGTTATGGGTAAATATCACCCTCACGGCGATGCCTCAATTTACGATGCCTTGGTTCGTATGGCGCAGGACTTTTCCATGCGCATGCCACTTATTGACGGGCAGGGTAACTTTGGCTCTATGGATGGTGATCCACCTGCGGCGATGCGTTACACCGAAGCCCGCATGGAAAAAGTGGCAAATGCCATTTTGGAAGACATTGACCGCGATACTGTAGATTTTCAAGAAAACTATGATGGCTCTGAAAGCGAGCCAAAGGTTTTGCCCGCACGCTATCCTAACCTGCTGGTAAACGGCGCTAGCGGCATTGCCGTGGGTATGGCAACCAACATTCCACCCCACAACCCTATTGAGATTATAGATGCCGCCTGTGCGGTTATTGATGATCCTGACATTACCATTGAAGGGTTGATGGAATATGTCAAAGGGCCAGATTTCCCCACAGGGGCGTTAATTTTGGGTCGGGCGGGCATTCGCTCAGCTTACGAAACTGGTCGTGGTTCTA
>DAOWAS010000119.1 GCA_030634465.1 Alphaproteobacteria bacterium
CATAAGGCTTAAAACCAGTGTTGAAGCGCTAAAGTCCACAGCAACAGGGGTTGAGGCTAGCATTAAAGGCAAAGACGGCAAGATAACGGTAGAAAAGTTTGAAAAAGCTATTCTCGCCATTGGTATTGCGGGCAATGTGGAAAACTTAGGCTTAGAAGCGTTAAAAATTCCTCAAGACCGTGGTCATATTAAAACTGACAAGTGGGGGCACACAGGGGTGGCGAACATTTGGGCCATTGGTGATGTTACAGGCCCGCCGTGGTTGGCACACAAAGCCAGCCATGAGGGTGTAATAGCTGTGGAAAAAATAGCAGGATTGAAGGACGTTCACGCCTTAGATAAAGCAAATATACCCGGTTGCACATATTCTCGCCCGCAAGTGGCAAGTGTTGGTCTGACCGAAGCCGCAGCAATTGCCGCAGGGCATAAGGTGCGTGTGGGCAAGTTCCCATTCATTGCTAATGGTAAGGCCATTGCTTTGGGTGAAACTGAAGGCATGATAAAAACCGTTTTTGATGAAAAAACAGGGGAAATGCTTGGCGCACACATGATTGGCGCTGAGGTAACCGAGATGATACAGGGCTATACAATAGCGCGCGGCATGGAGACAACCGAGGCTGAGCTATTGAACACTGTGTTCCCGCACCCCACATTGTCTGAGATGATGCATGAAAGTGTGCTTGACGCTTACGGCCGTGTAATCCATATGTAACCACGAGTGGTGTAACCGCTAGCGGTGTAGCCACTAGTGCCATAGCCGCAAGTTACATAATAAATAAGAATAAGCAGGACAAACCATGAGCAAAATTGAAAGCATACGTCGCGGCGAAACTAAAGATTATATCCGCAAGCCCGACTGGATAAGGGTTAAAGCCCCAACATCAGCCCAGTTTGCCGAAACCCGCAAGCTTATGCGTGGCTTATCGTTAAACACTGTTTGTGAAGAGGCCGCTTGCCCCAACATTGGTGAATGTTGGGAGAAAAAGCACGCCACCATGATGATTTTGGGCGATACCTGCACCCGAGCATGTGCGTTTTGCAACATCAAAACAGGCATTCCCAACCGTGTTGACCCAAGCGAGCCTAACAATGTGGCTGAGGCCTGCGCCAAAATGGGCTTGGAACATATTGTAATTACATCAGTTGATCGTGACGATTTGGACGACGGTGGTGCCGACCAGTTTGTGCAAGTTATTAAAGCATTGCGAGAGCAGTCTCCAAACACAACAATTGAAATCCTAACTCCTGATTTTCGTAATAAAGACGGTGCTTTAGAGAAGGTTGTTGAAGCAAAACCTGATGTATTTAATCATAATTTAGAAACCGCACCACGGCTTTACCCCACCATTAGACCAGGGGCGAGATACTATCATTCATTAAAATTATTGGACCGTGTTAAGCAAATGGATCCAAGCATTTTCACCAAGTCTGGCGTTATGGTTGGTTTGGGCGAAGAAAAACAAGAAGTGTATGAGGTTATGGATGATATGCGTGAGGCTAGCATAGACTTTTTAACCATCGGGCAATATTTGCAGCCAACACCGCGCCATGCGCCGTTACAACGTTATGTTACCCCTGATGAATTTAAGGCATATGAGCAAATGGCGCGTGCCAAGGGCTTTTTGCTAGTTTCAGCAACGCCGCTAACCCGCTCAAGCTACCATGCGGGGGACGACTTTGCCAAACTTCGCAAGGCGCGTGAAGCAAAGCTAAACGCTGAAAAATAGTAGTTATAACCTATGCCCAGCCATACCGACAAACGTGTTTTACCCTTTGCTAAAGAAGATGTTTTCAACATAATTCTTGATGTGGCTAAATACCCCGAGTTTTTGCCGTGGTGCTTGGCGGCGCGCATTTACAACAAAGCTGAAAATGGCTTTGATGCTGATCTGGTTATTGGTTTTAAAATGTTCAAAGAACGATTTACCTCGCGGGTTACGTTTGAGGGTAGTGATACTATTCACGTTGAATATATTAAAGGCCCGATGAAGCACCTAACCAACCACTGGCAGTTTAAAGATACTGCTGACGGCGGGGTTGAGCTGGATTTTCATGTTGATTTTGCCTTTAAAAACCCAATTTTTGAAAAGCTGGTCGGGCATTTGTTTGAAGAAGCGGTGTTTAAAATGATCGAAGCATTTGAAAAACGAGCCGTTACCATTTTAGGCAATCGTTAGTCATATATAAATTTTTTAGAGCTAGCTTAAAACTACCCGTGCGACTGGCGCGGCCAGTGCCACTGGTGCGACAATTCACCGCTTTGCATAAGTGTGGATAGTTTGATATAGATTACTATATTAGTATTGTATTTGTAATTTGGAGTTTAGCTATGAGCGACCTGAAAAAACCGGAAAAACCAACTGAGCCTGACATCAAAATTAACTTTGATGATGATATGGCTGAGGAAGATATTTTGGAAGCTCGGCTTAATAAGCTTGCAGAACAGTCAGAAGATAGCTTGAAGCCAAAGGGCGCAGCATCAAAAGAAGATAAGTGGGCTAGTTTGGACGAGGTTGACGAAGCCGAAGCCACCGATGATATGGGCGATGGCAGTGATGACACTTGGTTCTAGCGTTTTATTAATATTTTTGTATTTTTTGTAAGAGAGAATTATGGCTGAAGAAGAGAAAGACCGTAGAGTTGTGGGGCATGACAGGCGAGAAATATCTCGAATGGATGCTATGGACAACCGTAGGCAAGGCAAATCAAAACTTAAAACAAAAGCATCTGATGCAATTGCAAATTTAAGCTCAATTGAGCTTGAAGAGGTTATTCGCAATGAAACTCTGGGTGATGTGCCAGATGATAGTGGTGATGATATTTGATTTTAGTCGCTAGCCATAATTTGGTTTAAAACCAGTGTTAGAGCCTTTTCCACGCTTAATTTCTTAATTTCTGTACGAAACTCATTACCAAACTCATGACGCTCATGACGCTCATGACGTTCATGGCTTTGAACAGTGTCGTTTTGTGTTTTCATGACCACTGCCATATGAACCAGACCAACTGGTTTTTCTGCGGTGCCACCAGTGGGGCCGGCAATGCCAGTTACGGCTATTGCTATATCCGCTGATGAATTTTCCAATGCACCTGTTGCCATTGCTTTGGCAACTTCGGCACTAACAGCGCCGTGATTTTTTATAAGTTCACCATCAACACCAAGCATGTTTATTTTGGCATCGTTGGCATAGGTTATAAAACCACCATGCACGGCATCGCTTGAGCCGGAAATGTCGGTCAGGGTGCTGGCAATAAGCCCACCTGTACAGCTTTCAGCAGTAACGATTTTCATATTGCGGTTACGCAACTCGTTGATAATTACCTCAGCCAAATTTGATATGTTGCTCTTGTCGCTCAAAATAATGGTACCACCCAGTAAAGCACTGCGGCGGCGGCAACGCCTGCAAAAACATCATCAACCATAACCCCAACGCCGCCCTTAACATGGCGGTCAATCAGGCGGATAGGCCAAGGTTTTGATATATCAAAAATGCGGAATAATATAAACGCCGCCATATAATCTGCCGCTACTGTGCCCGTAGGGCTAATGAATAATATGGGTATCAGCGCAATCCATTGACCGCACAGCTCATCAATAACAATTTCAGAATTATCCTTGCCGCCAGTAAATTTTTCATGCTCACCCGACGCCCAAACACCAATGACGAATGAAAGGGCAATGGCATAATAAAAGGCCACAGCACCCATGTTTTCCAATATGAAATAACCTGGCACCAGCGCTACTAACGAGCCCCAAGTGCCGGGCGCACCCTTTAAATAGCCTGCACCAAACACGGTGGCGATATTTTTTACTAATGGAGTGCTCATGATATTTCCAGTGTTTAAATATTTCTAGTGTTTAAATATTTCTAGTGTCTAATTTCTGTTTAGGGCAATGCTAACAATGGCCTCAGCCAATATACCTTCACCGCGCCCCATAAAGCCAAGCTTTTCGCTTGTGGTTGCTTTTACACTTATACGGTCCAAGCTTAACCCTAGCATATCTGCAATGCTTTGGCGCATTTTTAAACGATATGGTGCTATTTTGGGTGCTTCACAAACTATTGTCAGATCTATGTTTATAATGCGTCCACCCTTGGCGGTTAGCAGTTTTTGCGCGTGTTTTAAAAACACTTCTGATGCCACGCCGCGCCATTTTTCGTTAGTTGGTGGAAAGTGGTCGCCAATATCACCTTCTGCCATTGCCCCCAAAAGGGCATCGGTCAGGGCGTGCAGGGCCACGTCAGCATCAGAGTGGCCTTTTAAGCTTTTATTGTGGGCTATGTTCACCCCGCATAGCACCACACCAGTTTTGTCAATCTCTTCAACCAGCCTCAGCACAACAACCGCAGTTAACCTTCAGGCGTCGACAGCGCCAGCGGCGTCAAGCATGGCCTCAGCACGGGTAAAGTCATCAGGGTGGGTTAGCTTGATATTATCAATACTGCCCGCGCAAATATGCACATTCATGCCTGCATCTTCGGCAATGGCGGCATCGTCGGTCAGGTTTTTACCTGCCGCATTTTGGTGGGCTTTAAAAATAGCGGTGAAGGGAAAACCTTGCGGTGTTTGCGCATGCCACAGACCATCACGGTCAACAGTGGCGTTAATAATTCCATCTTCTGCTTTTTTTAATGTGTCTGAAACGGGTAGGGCGGGAATTGCCCCTTCGCCAGTTTCATTTACCTTGTCGATTATACCTTTAACTAAAGCTTCACTGGGAAAAGGTCGGGCGCCATCGTGTATCAGGGCAATATCGGGCGGGTTAAGCCCTTCAACACAGCTTAAAAGCCCTTCTAAGCCCGCCACAACGCTTTGTTGGCGTGTTTTGCCACCGTGGATGGGTTTGGGCAGGACAAGACCCCTTGTTGCTTCTCTGTAGTCATCTTCGTCACCCGCCGCGATAACAACTTGCACATGGCTAACTTCAGGCAAGCGTAAAAAGGCATCCACAGTGCGCCTTAAAACCATAACACCACCAAGGGGCATATATTGTTTGGGCTTACTGGTTTTGGCTCGTGTGCCTGAACCTGCTGCTAATATTACTACGCCAACTGACATGCTTTCCCCTATCTTCACCATTCAAACCTTTATAACCCATTGTCTTATAAGCATTATAGTTAAATATCAGAAATTCGAGAAAAATATGGATTTATTTACAAATCTCTGGCATAGATGTGCCTTATTTTTAGGCAGTTTTGTTTCTGCCTATTTTTTAATCATTCTGCAAAAGGCTAAGACATACAATGCTTAAACCAATTAACATTGGCCCCATAACTATTGAAGAACCAGTTTTGCTCGCACCCATGAGCGGTGTTACCGATATGCCGTTTCGCCGTTTGGTTAAGGGGTTTGGCGCGGGGCTTGTTATATCTGAAATGATCGCAAGTGAAGCCATGATACGCGCCACCAAGCAGGTTATGAAAATGTCCAGCAACTGCGCTGAAGAGTTTCCCATGGCGGTGCAGATAGCGGGTTGCGAGCCTAGTGTTATGGCGAAAGCGGCACAATTAAACGTTGATCGTGGTGCCGCAATTATTGATATTAACATGGGTTGTCCGGTGAAAAAGGTTGTTAATGGCGACGCGGGTTCCGCATTAATGAAAAACCTAGACCACGCAGAGGCTATTATTGACGCTGTGGTTAAGGCTGTTGATGTGCCCGTTACCCTTAAAATGCGCACTGGTTGGGATGATAATCACCGAAATGCGCCAGAACTAGCCAAAATAGCGGAAGATGCGGGCATTCAAATGCTAACTGTGCATGGTCGTACCCGCAACCAAATGTACAAGGGGCATTCCGACTGGGCGTTTATTAAAGAAGTTAAAAAAGCCACGAACCTGCCGCTTATTGCCAACGGCGACATAAATAATTTTGATGATATTGACGAAGTGCTAAAACTATCAGGCGCGGATGGTATTATGATTGGCCGTGGTTGTTATGGTCGCCCGTGGTTTGTGGCGCAGGCCATGCACTATATTAAAACTGGCGAGCGTTTGGCTGACCCAAGCTTACAGCAACAGTTAGAAACCATTCACAGCCATTACGACCTGATGTTGGAACATTACGGCGAGGAAATTGCAGTTAAAATGGCGAGGAAGCATTTCGGTTGGTATTCCAAAGGCTTAGCGGGTAGTGCTGAGTTCCGCCAGCGCGTTAACCACATGCTAGACCCTAACGACGTGAAAAAAGCATTGGATGAGTTTTACACCCCCCTAGTTAACCAAACAGAGGCCGCATAATGGCTGATGTTTTGCCCATAGCATTGCCTGTGCCGCCAGATGTGGGTGAGGGGTTTGACGCGCTTGAGGCATTGCAAAACCTGCCATTGGTTATGTTTGTGGCTGATAGTTCGGGTGATATAAGTTTTGGCAACGTGGCTGCTGAGCGTGTTTTCTTATCCTGTAGGGGGGGTTTGAAGGTGTTTGGTCTGTCTGGTGTGTTTGGTGATGTTA
>DAOWAS010000129.1 GCA_030634465.1 Alphaproteobacteria bacterium
ATATTTTAACCGCTGTATAATTTATAAACTGGGCCTATCGCCAACCACACCAAGTTTTTCTTCCAAGTAGCGCCCTAAGGTCAATATATTGGCCTCACCAAACAGTGGTGCCCACAGGCTGATGTTATGGGGCAAAACGGCGCTTTGGCCTTCTTGGCCGCCAGTTTCATCGAAAGCTGAGTTAAATTCGCGTTCGGCAAAGCCTGAGCGCATGGTTAACTGTGGCTGACCAGTATAGTTGGTGATACGCAACATTCCTTTGCCAAAGTTTGGCCCAATTAAAGCATCAACACCATCAAAGATATCTGCCATTTGGTGCATGAGTGTGCGCCGATATCGATCAACCTGAACTAGGTCAACTGCTGACATTAACCTTGCTTGGCGCCACACGTGCGGCCATGAATATTTTTCCTCCCAACGCAACTCATCATCGCGGTCAGTTAGGGTTAGTTCTTCAAATGCGGCGGCGGCCTCAACCCCTAACTGCATTAATAAAGGCTCGGTGTTTACATCAGGCAGGGTCACTTCTTTTATATTTAGCCCCATGTTTTTTACCTGCGCTAACACTGCTCTATCCAAATCATTAGCATCATCTTCGCCAAAAGCACTGGGGTCAAAGCCAAGGGTTAGTGAGGTGGGGTCAACATTGCCATCATAATAAAACCCGTGGTCTATGTTGGCGGGGTCGTTATCATCTGCCCCGTTAAGGGTTGCTAAAACCAAGGCGGTATCCTCAACACTGCGGCAAATGGCGCCAATTTTGTCTAATGACCAACAAAGCGCCATGGTGCCAGAGCGACCAACCCGCCCAAATGTGGGGCGCAGACCTGTTGTGCCACAGCGGTTTGAGGGGCTAACAATAGAACCTAAAGTTTCCGTACCAATGGAAAAGCCGACCAGACCGCCCCCTGTTGCTGAGGCTGAGCCCGCGCTTGAGCCAGAGGAACCCTCGTTCAAGTTCCAAGGGTTGCGGGTTGTGCCGCCAAACCACACGTCGCCCCAGGCAATGGCACCGCAAGTGGTTTTACCAATAAGAACTGCACCAGCGTCGCGTAACTTGGTTACAATATGGGCATCGCCTGACGCTACACGGTCTTTATACGGTGTGGCACCCCATGTGGTGGCAATGCCGTCTGTATCCATCAGGTCTTTTAGGCCATATGGAATGCCGTGCAGGGGGCTTTTATAGTTGCCTGCGGCAATGTCGCGGTCAGCAGCTGCGGCTTGGCTTAGTGCTAGTTCTTTGGTTACGGTTATAAAACATTCTAGCTTGCCGCCAAGCGTTTCAATGCGGTCTAAATATAATTTTGTCAGCTCAAGCGATGATATTTGCTGTGACTTTACCCAGTGCGACAGGTGGGTAAGCGGGGCAAATGCTATATCTTCGGCATTAGTAGGCAGGGTGGGTATGTCTTTGTTTTTAAGGGTTATTTTGTTTTCTTGGCTGGCGTAAGTTTGACTTTTAAGACGCGGGTCAAAAATTTGCGCAGGGGGCAGGTCGTTAGGGTGTTTTAATGCCCGTAACGCTCGTAAAGTGTCTAATTGTTCATCAAGCTCAGAGGCAAGGGTTTCACGCTCAGCATTATTGTAGTTCAACCCCATTATCTGTTCGGCACCCATTAAATTATCTAGCTGAGTGCTTTGCTTGGGCGCGCAGCCTGCGGCTAATAATGCCGCACCTGAAACGCCCCCACCAATAAATTGGCGGCGGGTGGGTTGAAATGTATTTTGATTTTTCTTTTGATTTGCCATGGTCATATCCCCTTAAAAACTGATTGTAAGGTTGGCACTTATTGTTAACCAAGACAAGCATATGATTATTCGCAACTTTGCACATTAGTTGATTTATGCTAGCGTCATCGATTGTTGAATTATAAAGGGTAAGTGAATTGGGGAATTTATATAGCGAATTAAAGCGTCGCAACATTTTTAGAGTTGCGGTGGCTTATTTAATTGTGGCGTGGCTGGTGGTTCAGGTGATAAATGATTTTGCTGTACCCATGGGCATGCCCCCGTGGACACCTATATTTTTCATTATGGTTATTGGGGCGTGTTTCCCCATTGCTCTGTTGCTTTCATGGGCCTATGAAATTACGCCACAAGGCATGAAACGCTCGCACGATGTTAGTGAGGAAAAATCCATAACCCCAAAAACAGGGCGCACCATTGACCGTATTATTATTGCGGGGGTGTTGCTGACAGTTATTTATTATTGGTTGGGACATAAAGATTATTTCCAACCTGTTCAGCCAGAACCTGAGCAGCCAGCATCTGAACAAATAGAAACAGACCAACCTGATACTGGTGATGTTGAAGAATAAAAAAATCCCCACTCAAATTAGTTGAGTGAGGATATTTTTAAAAAACTGTGAGTTTGGCTAAGCCAGATCGTCGTCCTCGTCATCGTCGTCATCATCATCATCGTCATTTTGAGGATTTTGTCTCATGTTTTCACGCATCTCTTCGCGCTCTTCTTTAGTCATGTCTTGATGTGTTTCTCTCATCTCAGCGCGTTCTTCATCAGTCATGTCTTGATGCATTTCACGCATCTCAGCGCGTTCTTCATCAGTCATTTCTTGGCGCATCTCTCTCATCTCTTCGCGCTCTTCTTGGGTCATGTCCTGACGGTTTTCGCAAGAATTACCGCGGCACTCGCGTTTTTGGTCTGATTTTCCTGGGTAAGCAAAGCTAGATGAAACAAAACTTGTAGTGATAAAGGCTAATATAATAAAAATACTAAAAATGGTTTTCTTTAAATGTGACATTGTATTTCCCTGCTCCTGTAATATTTGGTTGCACTAATCGGGCACTGTACCATTTTTTATCTACTTTAGGTTTAATTATTTTGAGCCTTTTTTAAACGGCGGTTTGCCGCCATTAGATTTAATATTTCGACCCCAATGGCAAATGCGATTGAGAAGTAAATATAACCGCGCGGAATGTGGAAATGCAGGCCATCTGCCACCAGTGCCATGCCAATAAGCAACAGGAACGAAAGTGCCAGCATTTTTACGGTTGGGTGCTCAGATATAAATTTGCTCAGTGGTTCTGCCGCCAACAGCATAATACCCATAGCAATGGTTATGGCGGCTATCATAACGCTTATTTCATCAACCATGCCCACGGCGGTAATAACACTATCTAGCGAGAAAATAACATCCAGAAGCATAATTTGCACAATAACAACCATAAAGGTTTTGGTTTTTGAGGGTTTGCCAACTTCTTCTATGCCCTCAACACTTTCATGAATTTCGCGTGTACCTTTAACTAGCAAAAACAGCCCGCCGCTAATTAATATAACATCGCGCCACGACACAACTTGTTCGTATGCGGTAAATATGGGCGTGGTCAGGCTGATTATCCACGCAATGGACATAAGCAGTAAAATGCGGGTAAACAAGGCACCCAAAAGCCCAAGCTTGCGCGCTAGCGGCTGTTGGTGTTCGGGCAGGTCTTTTGACAATATTGAGATAAAAACAATGTTATCAATGCCAAGAACAATTTCTAAGGTGGTCAGGGTGAAAAGGGATATCCATATTTCAGGGTTGGCTAGGTCTGGTAACATGAATTTTTCCTTTGATTAATTTGTAAACTATTTCCTCTTTATTTTCCTTGTAACAGCTTGGCGGCGTGGGGGGCAAAATATGTCAAAATGCCATCAGCACCAGCACGTTTGAACGACATTAAGCTTTCCATCATTACGCTGTCATGGTCTAGCCAGCCATTTTCAGCGGCAGCACATAACATGCTATATTCGCCAGAAACTTGGTATGCATATGTGGGAACGCCGAACGTGTCTTTAACTTTGGCTACAATATCCAAGTATGGCATGCCCGGTTTTACCATTACGCTATCTGCACCCTCACGAATGTCCAGTGCCACTTCACGCATGGCCTCATCACTATTGGCGGGGTTCATTTGGTAGGTGCGTTTGTCACCCTTAAGTGCGCCTGAGGAACCCACAGCATCACGAAAGGGGCCGTAAAAACCTGAGGCATATTTGGCTGAATAAGCCATAATTTGCACATGCTCAAACCCAGCTTTATCCAACCCTGTGCGAATGGCGCCAACACGGCCGTCCATCATGTCGCTAGGGGCAACAATGTCGCAACCAGCTTTTGCTTGCACCACGGCCTGTTTAACCAGCATATCAACAGTTTTGTCGTTTACTATTTCGTCGCCCACCATCAGGCCATCATGTCCGTGGCTAGTATATGGGTCTAATGCCACATCGGTAATAATGCCAATGTTCAGGCCTTTTTTCTTAATGGCGCGAACACAGCTATTAACCAGATTGTTTTTGTTCAGCGCTTCTTTGGCGCTTGCGGTTTTCAGCTTTGTCGGTGTGCTAGGGAAAATAGCCATGGCAGGAATGCCAAGTGCTTCAGCTTCAATCGCCGCCTTAACCGCCAGATCAATGCTAAGACGATCAACATCTGGCATAGATTTTATGGCTTCACGCTTGTTCTTACCCTCAATAATGAAAATCGGCCAAATAAGGTCATTAATGCTTAACTGGTTTTCTTGCACCATGCGTCGTGACCAATCGCTTGCCCGCACACGGCGCATGCGTGTGGCAGGAAAGGTGGCCTGATTATTATTTTCTGTGCTCATAAAACTAACTTCTTTTACCTAAATAAAACCCCTAAAGGTTTAAAATTCTCTAATGATTTAAAACACTTCGCCTATTTTCACAAAGCTTTTCTTTTTTGAATATATCTTAAAAGCAAATAAACCCCCAAGCCAGAAGCGATGTGTTTTAGGCTGTGCCCGCTGAACCCTATGCCTAAAACGTCATAAATTTGCTTGTCAAATATCTCCAAAACCTTAGCTGAGGTATAAAGCCCAAGGGCATATAATATGTATTTACCGTGGCTATATTTGGCAGGGTAAAGGAAATAAATTATTAAAATTAACAGCAGTGAAAGCGCCTGCACCAAAATATATGGTTTCAGGTCGCCCACCTGTGGTGGCACCTGCATTTCAGGATGTATCCAGTAAATAACGCTAACAATGCCAATAACCAATAAAACAGGCAGTAGCTTTAAGCCC
>DAOWAS010000126.1 GCA_030634465.1 Alphaproteobacteria bacterium
GCAAGGTCAAAGGCAATGCTCAAGCCCCGTTGCCCGGCGGCCAAGTTACGGCGGTAAAATGCGTTGCTGTCTTCTGCTGTAGAAAAACCCGCATATTGGCGCACTGTCCACGGGCGGGTTACATACATGGTTGGATACGGCCCCCGCACAAATGGCGCTAGTCCAGACGGTGCGCCTAAAAAGTCCAAACCCGCAACATCAGCCGCACTATAGTTGCTTTTAATATCAACCCCCGCAGTGCTGGCTGTTGAGGTGGGCTTAACTTTTTCAGGCTTGGCTGAAATGCTTGGCAGGTCAATTTTTGAAAAATCAGGGATCATGATTTAGCCCCCTTTTCTTCTGGGTTATGAAAAGCGTTTATGCCAATTATTGTTTTGTCGCCTGCATCTATTTCACCTTGGCGGCTTTGTTTTTGTTCAAACAGCCACTTACCCACCATGCCAGACGATAGTGCGGCATCAATACCACCAGAACCCTCAATTTCCTGAAACAAGCCCCACGCTGTTTGTGACAATTGCTCGCTTAATGCCTCAATAGAATATGACCCTGCGGCAACATCGTGGGTGCGGGTTAAAAAACCCTCTTCCTCTAAAATAATGGCAATGTTGCGGGCAACTCTTCTGGCTCTACGGTGGGTTGCTGTGGTTGGTGCGTTTACATCATATGGCAACACGCTAACGCCATCAGCCCCGCCAAGCATGGCGGCAAAGCACGCGGCGGTGGTGCGTAAAATATTGGTTTCAACATCAACCGATGTCATCATGCGCCGTGATGTTTGCACTTTCAAAACTGCATTGTGGTTTTTGGTTCCTGATGCCTTTAGCACCTCGCCCCACATGTGCCTGAAAGCACGAATTTTTGCCAGTCCCATGAACACATCGGCATCTGCCGCCATGTGGAAGGTTATTTGCTTTGCTGCGGCATCTACACCCATACCACCAGTGGTTAAGCACCGTAGTGCCGCCACGCCGCTTGCCAGCATAAAGGCAAGCTCCTGCCCCGCACTTGCGCCTGCGTTGTGGCACGATACCCCATCGACCCCAACACACGTAACATGGGGCAAGTTTGCCTGCACTGATGATACCAAATGGCTTAAGCCATCATCATTTTTAGTCACAGGAATGTTTAGCTGTGCTACGGCCTTGTCATGGTCAATATTTTGCGCGTTATATTCATGCATCAGCATTTCGGTGGCTTGGCTGTAGCCTTGCCCAGCATCAATGGAAATTGGAATAAAATCCAGATAGACCTCGGCTAGCAGTTTTGAAAAATCATCTTGGCTGTTGATGACCACACCGCGCCCACGTTTGCCAAACATATCTAGCACAATGTGTAACGCCCCTGCCCCACCAGCAAGGTCGGTCAAAATGTCAGCATTAGCACTTTCAACCGAACCACTGTCGATATGGGCGGCTAGCAAACAATCGCCGCTTTGTTTTTGGTGGGCGGCTTTATACCCACCTCGCTTAGGCGCAGGATCAATTAAAAAACCATCTTCGCTTTTTTGGCACAGCACATCGCCGTAAGTTTTATCACCAAGCACCTTGGCAATAAGTGTTTGCCATTGCGCCTCACCTTCCGCCGTGGTGGCAGTTGGAAAATCGGCTAATATGGAAGATGCTTTGCTCATATAAATCTCTAAAATGGTAATAAGTCTGGTGCGCCCATTCGTATGCTTGTCAGTATTAAAAAACAACCAAAAATTATAGATAACAATCGCCGTGGAATTTTATGTGCCACCATAACCCCCACAGGTGCCATAGACATTGATAGTGGCGCAATAACACCCACTGCTAGCAAGTTTACAAAACCAATGCTAAGTGGTGGCAAGCCATCAATGCTAAAACCCGAGAACATATAGCCAATGGTGGCAGAAAAACTTATTACCACGCCGAGCGTTGCCGCAGTGCCCACCGCATTAATTATATTAACCCCCAAATGGGTCATAAGCGGCACTGTAAATGTTGCCCCGCCAATGCCCATTAAACTAGACAATGTACCAATAAGCGTTATGTGCAAACCACCCTTTGGTGGCTCGCTATTATGGTCGTGGGGCTCGCTGGCAATTTTGAGCGAAAATATAAATTTCAGCCCCATAAAAAATGCCAACACGGCAAACAATATAACCAATGCCTGATTTTTAATATATGGCGCCAGCATTGCCCCAAGCACACTGCCCGCTACAATCCACACCGCCCAACGCCGCACCAATGGCATAAGCACAGCGCCGCGTTTATGGTGCGAGCGTGCTGATAAAAAGCCCGTAAAAAATACAATTGCCAAGGTTGTGCCAAGGGTCATATGCATTAAATATGCCTCGGTCACGCCCAAGACCTGAAACGCTACATACAACACTGGAATAATGATAATACCGCCGCCAATACCCATTAACCCTGCGGCAAAACCAGCCAGCAGGCCAGACGCGGTCATGGCAAGAATAATGGGGAATAATTCGGCTGAATAAGACATGGTCTTCTTTTAGCGGGTATGGATGAAAAAGAGAACAACAAAAAAGGCTCGCCTTGTGCAAAATCAAGACGAGCCTTAGAATACAACAAAGCCTGCAAGCTTTAATTTGTTGTATTAGTTTTGATTACGTTCTTCACATTGTTCTGGGTTTTTAAGTGCGTCTTTATCAACCATTTCACAGATAATTTTTTTAGTGTCTTTGCTGTGGCGCCAGTAGTCGTCGCTGTCGGTCACGCTAACTGAGCAAGCTGAAAGCCCAAGAGCGGCGATAATTAGTAAACTGCCGTGTTTAAATTTATTCATTAGGTAGTTCCTCACTATATCATTTCAAACTATAACGAATTGATATAACAGTTTGATACAGGTTGCAAGCAAAACTGCATAAAAAAAGACCTGATTGAAATATCAAACAGGTCTTTAACTACTAGCTCGTACTACTTATCTTTCCAATCAGTCATGTGCCGTTCATTATTTTGGTTCCAAAGCTTTCCTTCAGCTTCAATACTTTTTGCAACCTTCTCACCTAATTTTGTTAATTGCACCTGATTTAATTTATCTACTGGGTAAGAAATAAGCCCTGTAGTTACAAGAAGCTTACATTGTTTTATGAATTCTTCATTATCACCCCACTCAGAAACCAACTCTGCCCACAGGTTTGGGTACAAATAAATTTCGGAAAGCGAGCGATTTTCACTGAATTTTTTACGAAGATATTCAAGCTCAGATTCTTTAAGTATTTCCAATACAGCTTGCTGCCGCTTCGGAGTATTGGAATTTTTATTTTGTGAAACGGTTGTAATTATACTTTCTGCTATCTTCTCCAAGGAGGGTTTGTGCGCATTATTTCCTGATTCATCAGTGGAAGAGGAATAACGTCTTGCTAAATGCTCAGAATAATAACTGTCTTCTTGCATCTCTGGCCTAAACTTCGTTTGAAGCAAAAAGATACTAAACAAAAAAACTGGAACATTCACAATACTAGCAATAACTAAAGTTCCTGCTGCCCAATCGGGATGAGAAATAGATGCAGCAGCTCCAAGAAAAGAACCATTTATTATAGATAAACCTACTAGCCATGCACCAAGTAGCTGTATTGGCTTTGTGATTTTATGAGGTATGATTTTATCACTTGCCATTATACATTCCTAGATAGATTGATTTGTAATTGATGCTTAGTAATTACCATAACTAAATGTTGTAAATAACCTAACTTATACAGCCTTAGATATCCAGTTCCTTTTGAGCATTGTTAGTGTACAGTAAAAAGACCCGCCAAAGATATAAACCTTGGCGAGCCTTAATTATAAATTGGTCGGAACGATAGGATTTGAACCTACGACCCCTTCACCCCCAGTGAAGTGCGCTACCAGGCTGCGCTACGCTCCGTCAGATGCTAAAAGTTTTAGCGGTGGCGCACTATAGTCCTAGGTAAAAAAATGGGCAAGCGGGTTTTAATCCAAAGAAGCGCGAAGAGCTTTTAGCTCTGCCAGCAGAGCTTTAATCATTTCAGGGTTTGCTGCTATTTCCTCAACAGTTTTGCTATCAGCAACGGCTGTAATTGGTGCAGATGGTGCTTCAACGGGTGCTTTGGCAACCTCTTCACCATTTTGAAATTCTTTAAGGGCGGTTTTCAGACCCTTTTCCCGAAACAGTTTTTGCACACCGCGAATGGTATAGCCATTATTGTGCAAATGGTGCTGAATAAGACGCAATATGTCCATGTCTTCAGGGCGGTAATAACGCCGCCCGCCACCACGTTTCATGGGTTTTATTTGGCTAAATTTGGTTTCCCAAAAACGCAAAACATGTTGTTGCACACCAAGATCACCCGCAACCTCGCTGATGGTGCGAAAGGCATTACGCGACTTTTCGCCGTGATTTTTTGATGTGGACTGGGCTAGTGCCATTTAAACTCTCGAAAAAAAATATTTAGTTAGCAGAATTATTTAGAGCGAGCATTAATGCGCTCACGCAATACTTGGCTAGGACGGAAGGTAAGAACACGTCTTGGTTCAATAGGAACTTCCTCACCTGTTTTGGGGTTTCTGCCAATGCGACCACGCTTATCACGCACCAGAAAACTGCCAAAAGATGAAATTTTGACATTATCGCCTGAAACCAAACAATCGGCGATTTCATCTAAAACGCTTTCGACCAGTTCGGCGCTTTCGTTTCTAGATAAACCAACTTCTTGATATACAGCTTCGCTTAAATCAGCTCGTGTTTTCGTAGACATGGTGTCCCCCACAATTGCGTTGAAGGGAAAGCCTAACCATCAAAGATGCCCTTCGTCAATACGAAGAAGGTGAAATATATCAATAAGATGGAGGAAAGTGTTTAAGTAATGTGGAATCTAGGATATTTAAGCAACATCAATAACGTAAAAGAACCGATCCCCATGTCAAACCTGCTCCCATAGCCTCCAAAAGAATCAAATCGCCCTTACCGATTCGCCCATCCTTAACCGCAACAGATAGTGCAAGTGGCACAGATGCCGCAGATGTGTTGCCGTGGTCTTGAACCGTAAAAACAACTTTTTCAGGGTTGATACCCAGCTTTTTAACAGTGCCGTCCAGAATGCGCTTGTTAGCCTGATGGGGCACAACCCAGTCAAGATCATCAGCGGTAATGTTGTTGGCCTCTAGCGCCTCTTTAACCACATCAGCAAGGTTAACCACAGCATGGCGGAAAACTTCTTTGCCCTTCATTTCAACGTGGCCTGTGGATTTTGTGGTGGAAACACCACCGCTACTTTGTAACAATGTCTTTAACTTACCATCAGAATGTAAATGGGTGCTGAATATACCACGGTCAGCAATGGTGCCTTCGCCCGAACTGGCTTCTAGAACAACCGCACCAGCACCGTCACCAAACAACACAACCGAGGCGCGGTCTTCCCAGTTTAGCAAACGAGAAAATGTTTCAGCACCAATAACAAGCGCGCGCTTTACCTGACC
>DAOWAS010000139.1 GCA_030634465.1 Alphaproteobacteria bacterium
GGTTTCGGTATATTCGCCCATTTCGTTGGGCAGTCCTGCGTTTGGATAGGCGCATAAAAGCGTATCTGCTGCTTTTGATAATTCCCGCACAAACGGGCGCAGGTCTTGCGCCCCGAACGAGCAGTTAAGCCCCACGCTAAGTGGTTTGGCATGGCGAATAGAATGCCAAAATGCCTCAACCGTTTGTCCAGACAATGTGCGGCCTGAAAGATCCGTAACAGTAACCGACAGTGCCATGGCAATTGGTGTACCAAGTTTTTCAGACAGTTCTTCAACGGCAACAATGGCGGCCTTGGCGTTAAGGGTATCAAATATGGTTTCAATTAAAAGATAATCAGCACCGCCTGCTATTAATCCTTCGGCCTGCTCAAAATACGCATCTTTCAAGGTGTCAAAATCAATAGCGCGGAACGCAGGACGGCTAATGTCAGGAGAAATAGACAATGTGCGGTTAGTTGGCCCCATTGACCCTGCGACAAAGCGGGGTTTGTCAGGAGTTTTTTTCGTCCAAATATCAGCCGCTTCGCGGGCTAAACGCGCACCTTGGAGGTTAACTTCATATGCGCATTTTTCTAACGCATATTCACCTTGGGAAATGCTAGTGCCATTAAATGTGTTTGTGCAAATAATGTCGGCACCAGCCTCTAAATATTCATGGTGAATTTTGCTGATAACATCAGGTGCCGTAATGCAAAGAATATCGTTATTGCCTTTCAGGTCGTCGCTATGGTCAGCAAAACGAGTACCACGAAAGTCGGCTTCGCTTAATTTGCACGCCTGTAGGCTAGTGCCCATAGCGCCGTCCATAACCAGAATATGTTTTAGAGCCAGTTTTTTAATTTGAGCGGCTCGTGGAGGTAATTTTGTCATTTAATTTCTTTGTTTTTTCTTGGTGTTTTTATTGTTGCTCACGCTTTCCTAGCAAATGGCATATTGCATAAGATAGGTCGGCGCGGTTTAAAGTGTAGAAATGAAACTCATTTACCCCACCTGCGGCTAGGCGTGAGCACATCTCGCCCGCTACAGTTGCGGCAATTAACTCGCGTGTTTTGGGGTGCTCGTCCAACCCTTTAAACAAATCGCCCATCCACGTTGGCACCTCAGCGCCACACATTTTGGCAAAATTTATCAACTGCTTATAGTTAGACACAGGCAAAATGCCCGGTACTATTGGCACATCAATATTGAACGAACGGGCATGGTCTAAAAAGCGGAAATATTTATCGCTTTCAAAAAAGAACTGAGTAATGGCGCGGTTTGCCCCTGCGTCAATTTTTCTTTTTAAGTTATCTAGATCATCAGCCAGCGATTTACTTTCAGGATGCATTTCAGGATATGCGGCAACAGATACATCAAAATCGCCAATATTTTTTATGCCTGACACTAGATCGGCGGCATTAACATAACCCTGCGGATGGGCTGCATAGCCATTTTCATCAGGGGCATCGCCGCGCAGTGCCACAATGTGACGCACACCCAGATCCCAATATTCACGCAGCACATCGTCAATCTCGCCCTTGCTGGCACCCACACATGTAAGGTGGGCGGCGGGGGTTAGATTGGTTTCTTCTATAATACGTTTAATGGTGGCGTGGGTGCGTTCCCTAGTGGTGCCGCCAGCGCCATAAGTAACTGAAACAAAACGAGGTTTTAACGGTGCTAGTTTTTTAACGGAATTCCACAGCACCTGTTCCATTTTTTCATTTTTCGGGGGAAAAAATTCAAACGAAATATCCAGATGTCCTAGCCCTAAAGCAAAAAGTGATGAACTGGTTGATGTTTGCTGATTAGCCATTAGTGCCTCCAGAGATAGAAGATAACCGAACGTGTGCTAATGGTTTGTTAAAGTGCCAAATTTTAACCGTAAGTTTTTCACCAGCCAAGCGTGTGGTTTTTTTATGGTTAAGGTTAGCGGCCTTGCCCCATGCCAACATTTCGCTGTCAGAAAAACCCAAACGCCTGTGGGCATGTTGGTCGCGCAGTTCTTCCAACTCGTGGGGGGCAAAATCAACCAACAGCAATGTGCCGTCAGGGCGTAGCACTCGTGCGGCCTCGCGCAATACCTCTTCAGGTTGGTCAGCATAATGCAGAACCTGATGAATAATAACCACATCTTGCGAGCTGCCCTCGGCAGGAATGTTATACATGTCGCCTTGGCGCGCCTGACAATGCTTTAAACCATGTTCGGCAAAATTTGTTCGAGCAACCGCCAACATGTCTTGCGACAGGTCAATGCCCAAACCCTTTTCAATATGGGGGGCGAATATTTCTAAAATTCTGCCAGTGCCTGTGCCAACATCCAACAGGTTATGAATAGTTTTACCCTTAACTGCGGCTAAAAGTTTGTCTTCAACCTGTTGCTCAGGCACGTAAAGCTTTCTTATTTGTGACCAGTTTTCGGCATTTTTACTGAAATAACTGGCGGCCAAAACAGCCCTGTTGGCACGAATGTCTTCCAAACGTTCCAAGTCACGCTTGTGTTGAATGTTATCAGCAGGAATGCGCTCAGCAATAGTTTGGGTTAAGGCACCAACCTCGCCATCCTCAGCCAAGCGGTAAAATGCCCAAGTACCCTCTTGAAAACGCAACAGCAGACCTGCCTCGCACAATAATTTAAGATGGCGGGAAACCCGTGGTTGGCTTTGAGATAAAATTTGAGTTATCTCGCTAACTGTTAATTCGCCGTGGACCAAAAGCCCAAGAATTCGCAAACGGGTTTCTTCACCCGCAGCGCGCAATGCTGACAATAAATTATCCATAACACATCCTTACTCATAAACTTATCTGCAAGAAACTATATATAAAGATATCTTTATATTTTGTAAACAAGTGAAATGTAACATTTTTTTATCATTAGCCACCACACACAGTTGATAGAGTTATTGTCATTTTCTTATGTTTTTACTTGTGGTTAGGGGCGGGTATTACTATCTATATTGCCATGACCTTAAAACACACACATAAATGGCTGGCTATTATTGGTATTTTGCTAATAACTTCGGCATGTGCCACGCGCCCACCTGCACACGACCTTGGGGCCGTTGCTGAGTATGAGCGCATTAACGACCCGTTAGAGCCATTTAACCGAGTTGTTTTTAAAGCCAACCTAATTGGCGACAAGCTTATTCTTCGCCCTATGATTAAAACCTATATCAAAGTTATGCCAAAACCCGTTAAGGACGGCGTTAGCAACGTGGTGGCAAACTTGTTAGAGCCGTGGTCATTGATAAACCATGCCCTGCAAGGCAAACCTGATAGTGCAAGTGAAAGCCTTGCTCGGTTTGTAATAAACTCAACCATTGGCATTTTAGGTATATTTGATGTTGCGACAAGCATGGGGTTAGAAGAAGAAAAAGAAGACCTTGGTCAAACGTTGGCAGTGTGGGGCATGGACGAAGGTGTTTATGTTATGTTGCCATTTTTTGGCCCATCAAGCGTGCGGGATACCATTGGCCTAACTGGAGAGTTTTTTGCTGACCCTATGGGTATTGCAATTGATAAAATGAATGTTGGTGACGACATTTTCCTTGGCATTGATGGCGGAAGCTACATTCACTTTGCTGTTGAAGCGTTTGACAAGCGTGTGCGTTATGACGAAGGCTTTGACGAAATGTATGAAGCCGAAGACCCATACGTTCTAGCCCGCTCGGCATATCGTCAGAAGCGAACGTTTGACATATCTGATGGTGCTATCGACACATCAGAAGAGGAAGAAGACATATTCGGCGAAGAGTTCGACGACGAATAAGCTAACCACCTCTAGCGTTTACCTTGCAAACTTCTGATATTTAATGCGGTGCGGTTGATCAGCATCAATTCCCAAGCGGCGTTTTTTGTCTGCTTCATAGTCTTCAAAGTTACCTTCAAACCATTCCACATGACTGTCGCCCTCAAATGCCAAAATGTGCGTTGCCAAGCGATCTAAGAAAAAGCGATCATGGCTAATAACCACAGCACAGCCAGCAAAGTTTTCTAACGCCTCTTCCAAGGCACGCAGAGTATCAACATCCAAATCGTTGGTTGGCTCATCGAGCAAAAGAACGTTGCCGCCCTCTTTCAGCATTTTTGCCAAATGCACACGATTGCGCTCACCACCAGATAATTGCCCAACTTTTTTCTGTTGGTCGCTACCTTTAAAAGCAAACGAGCCAACATATGAACGGGTGGCAATTTCTTTTTTACCGAAATAGAACATATCGTCGCCGTCTGAAATTTCTTCCCAAACATTTTTGTTGGGGCTTAGGCTGTCACGGCTTTGATCAACATAGCCAAGTTGCACACTTGGTCCCACTTCCATTGTGCCGCTATCGGGTTTTTCTTCAC
>DAOWAS010000020.1 GCA_030634465.1 Alphaproteobacteria bacterium
CTGTAGCAAAAGAAATTGAACTAGCTGACAAGTTTGAAAACATAGGCGCGCAAATGGTGCGTGAAGTTGCATCACGCACTAACGATGTTGCTGGCGATGGCACAACAACTGCTACAGTTCTTGCACAAGCAATTGTACGTGAGGGCATGAAGTCAGTAGCTGCTGGCATGAACCCAATGGACTTGAAACGCGGTGTTGATTTAGCTGTGAAAAAAGTAATTGAAGGCCTGCAAGGTTCTTCAAAAGCTATCAGCTCATCAGAAGAAATTACCCAAGTTGGCACAATTTCAGCTAACGGCGAAACATGGGTTGGTGAGAAAATTTCTGAAGCCATGGACAAAGTTGGCAAAGAAGGCGTTATCACAGTTGAAGAAGCAAAAGGCATGGACAGCGAACTAGTTGTTGTTGAAGGCATGCAGTTTGACCGTGGTTACCTATCACCATATTTCATTACAAATGCTGAAAAAATGACTGTTGAGTTGGATAACCCGTTTATTCTTCTTCATGAAAGCAAGCTTTCTAACCTGCAACCAATGTTGCCATTGTTAGAAGCTGTTGTGCAATCTAGCCGCCCACTTCTTATCATTGCCGAAGATGTTGAGGGCGAAGCCCTAGCAACATTGGTAGTGAACAAGCTACGTGGTGGATTGAAAATTGCTGCTGTTAAAGCACCAGGTTTTGGTGACCGTAGAAAAGCAATGTTGGAAGACATCGCAGTTCTTTCTGGCGGTGAAGTAATTTCAGAAGACCTTGGTCTTAAGCTAGAAAACGTAACTCTAGACATGCTTGGTACTGCAAAACACGTAAACATTAACAAAGACGATAGCACAATTGTTGATGGCGCTGGTTCTGCTGACGATATCAAAGCACGTTGCGAGCAAATTAAAGCTCAAGTTGAAAGCACATCATCTGACTATGACAAAGAAAAACTGCAAGAACGTTTAGCTAAACTTTCTGGTGGTGTTGCTGTTATTAGTGTTGGCGGTGCAACCGAGGTTGAAGTGAAAGAACGCAAAGACCGCGTTGACGATGCCTTGCATGCTACACGTGCCGCAGTTGAAGAAGGCGTTGTGCCTGGTGGCGGAACTGCACTATTAGTTGCTGCTAAGTCACTTGATGGCTTAGAGGGCGTTAACGATGACCAAACACGTGGCATCGACATTGTTCGTCGCGCTCTGCAAGCACCACTACGTCAAATCGCTGAAAATGCGGGTGTTGATGGCGCAGTAGTTGCGGGCAAGGTTTCTGAAAACTCAGACGCTAACTTTGGTTACGATGCGCAAACAGAACAATATACCGACATGGTTGCTGCGGGTATTATTGACCCAACTAAAGTTGTTCGTACAGCGTTGGTAGATGCGGCATCAGTTGCTGGTTTGCTTATCACAACCGAAGCAATGGTTGCTGATTTGCCACAAGACGACAAAGCAGCTCCTGCAATGCCCGACATGGGCGGCATGGGCGGTATGGGTGGTATGGGCTTCTAAGTCCTTAACCATCATGAGAAATATTATAAAAGGGTCGCAGTTTTGCGGCCCTTTTTTATGTCGGCAAATTGTAACTTGTAACAGTGTTGTAATGTTTAAGCCTTTTTCATGTAATTTTAGCTAGCTAGTTATTTGCCATCAATTAAGTATAATAAAACGGATTAAGGATAAAAACGTGTCTAATTTAAAAAATGCTATTTTGGCTTCAACCGCTATATTTACCCTCATCGCCCAACCTGTTTTGGCTGAGGATGGCGAGTTTAAATTTTGGCCAACCCCTGAATATAAAGCCGCAGACGGAAGCTTTAGCCTGAAAGCTCGTGGTCGCTTAATGCAAGACTTTGGTTGGGTTAGCGACAGAGATGGAACTTTAGACATTTCAGAAAGTGAAACCCGCACAGGTCGCTTGGGTTTTGAATTAAAAACCGACAATAATTTAAAGCTGAAGGTTGAAGTGGATTTTGTTCCAGATGGGGTTGATTTCACAGACGCAACACTTTCATGGAAAGGGCCTGTAACTATAACAGTTGGTAATTTTAAAATACCCACTTCTTTGGAAGAAAGCACATCGGGTCGTCACATAACATTTATTGATCGTGGTTCATTTACTGATGCCTTTTCAATAGCGCGTAGCTTGGGCGTTTCAGTTGGCAAGTCAGGCTCAAACTGGAGTTTTGTAGCAGGCGTTGGCAAGGGCAGTATTAACGAAAGCCTAGACAACACCCCAGTAACATATGCAACACGCGCTACCTATAGCCCGCAAGTTGAAGGCATGGATGTGCATTTGGGTGCGTCTGTTCGTTATAGAAAAACCACTGGCACTGGTTCTGACTTTCGTTACCGTCAACGCCCCCATAACCACATGGCACCACGCTTCATAAACACAGGCAGTATTGCTGATAGTGACACAATGTTCGGCGCTGAGTTTGCGGTGGTAAAAGGCCCGTTTTCTGTTCAAGCAGAATATAGCACCTTAAGTGCATCTTTAAGTGCACCTGAGGTTGGTCAAAATGATCCGAGTTTTTCAGGTGGTTATGTAAGTGCAAGTTACTTCCTCACAGGGGAAAGCCGTAATTATAGCGCTAGCAAAGGTTCGTTCGGTAATGTTAAGCCAAACAACCCTGTGTCAAAAGGTGGCTTGGGCGCGTGGCAATTGGCGGCACGGTTCGATACCATTGATCTTAGCGATGAAGGCATTTTTGGCGGCAAGCAAGACACATATATTTTTGGTGTGAACTGGCACTTAACCCGCCATGTTAGGCTTATGTTTAACGCGTCTACCTCAAACATTACGGACGCAACACTGGTTGCTGAAAATGGTGCTGATGGCGCTAACAAGGTTGATGCCTACGGTGTGCGTATGCAGGTTAACTGGTAGTAAATAAAAGCTTATTCTTTGCTTGGCCGTTAAAACTTAGCTATAGTTAAGGGGTAATGGCAGGCAAAAAACAAAATAACAATGGCGGGCGGGTGCTGGATGAGATTGTTAAAAACATCTCAGACAAGTCCTACCCGCCTGTTCATTTATGGAACCCTGAGTTTTGCGGCGACATAAATATGCGTATTGCCGTAAATGGTTCATGGCACTATATGGACAGCCCCATAACACGGCATGAGATGGTGCGGCTGTTTTCAACAGTTTTGCGTAAAGACGGTGATGAATATTTTCTTGTAACCCCTGTTGAAAAGCTGGCAATTACGGTAGATGACGTGCCATTTTTTGTGGTTGGTATGGAGTGTTTTGGTAAGGGTAAAGATCAGGCTCTTAGCTTTGAAACCCTAACCGATGACAAGGTCATAGCAGACAGCGACCATACTATAAGGGTTGCGCATGACCCGCAAACTGGCGAGCCATCGCCGTATATTCACATACGTGGTGGTATGGACGGGCGCATAAGCCGCGCTGTTTATTACGAACTTATCAACCTTGCGGAACCAATGAAGGGTGATAAAAACACCCTTGGGGTGTGGAGTAGTGGTGAGTTTTTCCCGCTTGGACAGGTGGATGAGGGTGGAGAATGATTTTACCTAAAGACATTTTAACTTTGGAAAAAAAGTTATTGGACCAGTTTCCACTTCCCAAAGGTGTGTCTGCAAAAATAACAGGTGATGTGGCCTTAAGCGGACATGTTTGGCAGGACGAGGAAACAGACAGGCGCAAAGCCGCAGTCCTAATACCCTTAATTAGCCGAAAAAATGGTATAACTGTGCTGCTAACCAAGCGCGCCGCGCATTTGCCGTCCCACGCTGGGCAGGTGGCGTTCCCCGGTGGCAAGGTTGAGGCGCAAGATAAAGATATTATCCACACTGCCCTTCGAGAGGCAGAAGAAGAGGTGGGTTTGCATAAAACCTTCGTCAATATTTTGGGCATTTTAGATAACTATCAAACTGGTACAGGGTTTGACATAGCACCCGTGGTAGGTGTGGTGGAAGAAGGGTTTGAAATTGTCGCTGACAGGCAAGAGGTCGAAGATGTGTTTGAAGTGCCGCTTTCGTTTATTTTAAACAAGCAAAACCACATCTTGAAAAGCATGTTTTATAAGGGTGCTGACAGGCAGTTTTATGCTATGGAGTTTGAAGGCCACACTATTTGGGGCGCAACGGCGGCGATTTTGGTTAATTTTTGTTATGTTTTAATGCAGTATGTAGATGAAGATAGTTAAGCTTAGGGGGTAAATGTTATGGCGGCAATTTTAATAAGGCTTTTATTGTTCATTCTGCCCCTTGTTATTTTCTTTCTTATTATGCGTATGTTGAAAAGACGTATTCAAGAAGGTGACAAAGACGAGCCAGAGTTGGAACGTAGAATTGGCTATTTTTCAATTGGTGGTATTGTGGTTTTGTTTGGTGGCATAGTTTATATTCTGGCAACCGCTACCACAAATACTGATCAAATTTATATTCCTCCAAAAGAAGTGGATGGCGAAATTGTACCAGGACATTTCGAAGATAAAAAAGATTGATCCACTAGAACTGGATTGGCTGACCCTAGCTGAAACAAGAGAAATTGTTGACGCGTTGGGTGCTGAAAACCTGCGCTTTGTGGGCGGTGCTGTGCGCGACAGCTTGTTGGGTTTGCCCGTAACCGATGTGGATGTGGCGGTGACATTACCCCCTGAGGAGGTAATGGAGAGGTTAAAGTTTGCCAAAATAAAAGCCATTCCCACTGGTATTGAGCATGGCACAGTTACCGCCATTGTTGACCAACAGCCATATGAAATAACCACCCTGCGGCACGATGTTAAAACCCACGGGCGCCATGCTGATGTTGCCTTCACCGATAGTTGGGAAGACGATGCCAAGCGCAGGGATTTTACCATGAATGCGCTGTATTTGGATGATGATGGCAACATTTATGATTATTTTGATGGCTTGAGCGATCTGGCTAATGGTCATGTGAAATTTATTGGCGATGCAAACAAGCGCATTGAAGAAGATGCCTTGCGAATTTTGCGCTATTTTCGCTTTTTAGCTCGCTTTGGTATTGCAAGCATTAATGACGATGCTGAGGGGTTGGACGCAGTTGTAAGTAATGCAAACAAGCTTACCTTTCTTTCGTCTGAGCGTATTAGAGAAGAGCTGAAAAAGCTGTTGTTAGGTAAGGACTGCGCCGCAGTGTTGGCATTAATGATGGAAAAGGGCGTTTGGCGCTATATTTTGCCAGACTTTGACATGGAGCCGTTGCGCCGTTTGCTAGCGGTGGAGCAAGCCATTGGTGAAAGTGATGTTTATTTGCGCCTGATAAGGGTGTTGCCTAAGAAAATGGGCGATATAAGAGAAGCGGTTAAACGCATTAAGCTATCAAATGCCGAGATGGCGCATTTGATGGGGCTATTACACCCTGACCCAAGAATTACTGCGGATATGGATGAAATTGTCCTGCGCGAGACATCATATCGTTTCGGAATTGAGACACTTAAAAGCTTTGCTATTTTAAATTCTGAACCTGAAATGGCGGACAAATTAAAAGAGCTTTTAAGCAAGCTTGATGGTTACGAGCCACCCAAGTTTCCAATTAGGGGGCGGGACTTAATCGATATGGGGCTTCAGGCAGGGCCAGAAATGGGCGAGCTGTTGCTTATGTTGGAAGAGCGTTGGATAGAAAGCAATTTTCTAATATCTCGCGACGACCTGTTGGGAATGGTTACTGCACCTAATTTGCATTAAAACCAGTTATGCAGCGTCATATTCAGATTTTAAACGGGCAATTAAATCGCCAACACTTGGGCTGTCGTTAATTTCACCCACACCTTGGCCTGCACTCCACACATGTTTCCATGCTTTGCGCTCGTCCTCAGGGGCGAACTTGAACTTTTTCTTGTCACTTGTGTCGCTAATATCTATGCCTGCACTTTCCAGACTGCCTTGCATAAAGTTCGCCATAATGCCTGAAACTTTGTCCGTATAGATAATGTCTTTGCTTTGCGCCTCGCCCAGCATGGTTTTATAGCCATCGTCAGCCAAGGCTTCGGCGGTGGCGATAAAGCGTGTGCCCATATAGGCCAGATCTGCACCCAAAACTTGCGCCGCCTTAATGGCACGCCCGTTAGACAGTGTGCCTGCCAGTAAAATGGTGCCATCAAACATGTCACGCACTTGCGGTACAAATGTAAACGGGTTCATTAACCCCGCATGACCACCAGCACCAGCACACACCAGAATTACACCATCAACACCAGCTTCAATTGCTTTTTGGGCATGGCGCATGTTTATAACATCATGAAAAACCAAGCCGCCATAACTATGCACAGCCTCAACCACCTTACCAGGGTGCCCGACACTAGTAATAACCACAGGCACTTTATGTTTTTGCACCAGTGCTACATCTTCCAACAACCGTTCGTTGGTGGGGTGCACAATCAGGTTAACGCCGTAAGGTGCTGTTTTGCTGTCAGGGTTATTGGTTTTGTGTTCGGTCAGATCTTTATTTATATCATCCAACCAAGTGTCTAATTGTTCGATAGGACGGGCGTTTAAGCTTGGAAATGTACCCAAAACACCAGCCTTGCATGTGGCGGTAACCAGTTTTGGCCCTGACACCAAAAACATAGGTGCTGCCACCAAGGGTAAAGCAAGATTGTCTTTTAATGATGCGGGCAGGGACATAGTTTTTCCTCAAAGTTATTTATAGGTTATGGCCACTTAGCTTCTGGTGGTAATGACATTAAAATAGCGTCAACATTGCCCCCAGTTTTAAGGCCAAAGCTAGTGCCACGGTCATAAACCAAGTTAAATTCGGCATAAAGACCACGGTATATCAATTGCACTTCGCGCTCTTCTGCTGTCCACGGCTTGTCCATATGGCGGCGTACTAGTTTCGGGTAAATATCCAAAAACGCCTTGCCCACATCTTGGGTGAAGGCAAAGTCATTATCCCAATTGCCAGAGTTTAACTGATCGTAAAAAATACCACCAACACCGCGTGGTTTGTTGCGGTGGGGAATGTAGAAATATTCATCACACCATTTTTTAAACTTTGCATAATATTCAGGGTCATGTTTGTCGCATGCTTGTTTGAAGGCCGCGTGAAAATCTGCTGTATCCTCAGCAACAGGAAATGGCGGGTTAAGATCGCCGCCACCACCAAACCATTGCTTGGTGGTTACAATCATGCGGGTGTTCATGTGTACCGCAGGCACAAGCGGGCTGTGCATGTGCGCCACTAGCGATATGCCCGCCGCCCAAAAACTGGGGTCTTCATCAGCACCTGCTATTTGTTTGGCAAACTCTGGTGAAAACTCACCGTGCACGGTTGAGATGTTTACCCCAACCTTTTCAAACACACGACCCTTCATAACGCCCATGGTTCCACCACCGCCATCTGTGCCATCATCGTTTGCATCTGTGGTATCGCGCTTCCATGATGTATATTCAAAACGCCCAGCGTCGCCAGTTATTTGCCCACCTTGATAATCGTCCTCAATGCTCTCGAACGCAGCGCAAATTTGGTTACGCAGGTTTTCAAACCATGCGGCGGCTTGTTGTTTTTTATTATCCATGAGATTTTTTTATTCTTTTCTTAAAGTCTCTAAAACTAATCATGCGGCTTTCTTTTTCGTCCAAAAGCGCAAAACGAACACAGCTAAAACTTTTAAACAATGTCAGGCGGGTGGCTTTTTGCAGTTCTGGAATGCGCTCTAAACACTCTGGCAAACGGTAGTTTGGAATTTTACTATAAAGATGATGTATGTGGTGAATGCCAATATTACCAGTTAGCCATTGCAAAAATTTGGGCAGGCGGTAATGCGAGCTACCTAGCAATGCGGCATCGCTATAATCCCATTCGTCATCACGGCGCCAATAAATATGTTCAAACTGGTGTTGAACATAAAACATCCATATGCCAGTTGCCGCTGCAATTAGAACCACAGGAACTTGAATTTTTAATAGATCAATAGGGCCAATAACATAAATCATGCCAGCAGTGATCAGCACTATTAAGGCGTTTGTCATTACTACATTTGACCAGACCTTGGTTTTCTTGAAGGTTTTGCCAAGGGGCAAGCGGTGCTTAAGAACAAAGATATATATGGGGCCAATGCCAAACATAACTAACGGGTTGCGGTATAAGCGATATAGAATACGCTTCATACGTGGCAGGGCTTCATATTCATCCACTGTCAGGGTGGTAATATCGCCAGTGCCACGACGGTCTAAATTGCCAGCCGAGGCGTGGTGTTCAGCGTGTTCACGCCGCCAATAGTCAAATGGTGTCAGGGTAAAAACCCCAAGCACACGACCAACCAAGTTATTAACCTTGGTCGACTTGAAGTATGAACCATGCCCACAGTCGTGCTGGATGATAAACAGCCTGATCATAAACCCACCCGCAGGTAAGGCGAGGGCAAGGGTTATCCAATAAGACCAGCTTAGTGAAAACCACATTAAAACCCAAAGGCCTATGAAAATGCTAGCGGTTAAGCCAAGCTGAGTAAGGCTTTTGCGGATGCTTGGTGTGGAAAATTGTTTTAATTGCATCAAGAGGTTTTTTTCTTGAGGCGCGGTCTGTTCATTTATTGTTTTATTATTATTCTTATTATTCTTATTCATATTTTTAATTGTCTTCCTATGAATTTGCTCAACAATTATTTTTCGCCTGCAACTTAACACCAAAGACCTAACAAATGTATATTTTTTTATTCACTTATTTGTGGGCGTAATTGCAGGCATGGTATTTGTTTGCCTTAGGGCCTCGCCCAAGACCATTGCGGTGCTTATAGCAACATTTAGCGAGCGAGCATTTTCATTCATGGGTATGGTTATTTGCTCATCGCTTGCCGCTTCGACAAAATCAGGAACCCCTGCTGATTCACGACCTAGCAAAAGCACATCATTTTCCTGAAATGAAAAGTCCAAGTAACTGTTTTTTGTCTTTGTTGTTAATAAAACCAATCTTAGGCCATTTTTTTCTCGAACCTCATTGAAATGCTGCCATGACTTGTGCTGTTCAACATTTGCAATGTCTATATAATCCATGGCAGAGCGTCGCAAAGCCTTGATAGAAAAGGGAAAGCCGCACGGTTCAATGACATGTAATTTTACATTCATACAGGCGGAAAGGCGAATTATGGTGCCGACATTTTGTGGAATGTCGGGCTCAAATAGGGCAATGTTCATGGCTTTATTTTAACAAAAGTTAATTGGTTAGCAAATTATAAAACATAGAAGTTGCATATAAGCCCATCATTGGCTAAACATTTGAGCCAAGGTGAGGGGAAAATACTCACACCATAATGATAAATAAATATGAACACTGAAATGTTGCTCGAGGGAACCTTTTCATGTCTAATAATGATAATGATGGAAATAAAGATGATGACGTAACACGTCGTGACTTTATCCATGTGGCGGGTGCTGGACTAGGCGTAATTGCTGTTGGTTCGGCTGTTTGGCCACTTGTTGATCAAATGAATCCATCCAAAGATGTTTTGGCACTGTCCACAACAGAAGTGGATTTATCTCAAATCGAAGTAGGGCAAAGCGTTACCGTTGTGTGGCGTGGCAAACCTGTTTTCATCCGTCGTCGTACGGCGCAAGAAATTGCTGAGGCGCGTAGCGTGCCTATGGACGAATTGCCTGACCCACAAACTGATGAAGAGCGCGTGCAAAAAACAGAATGGCTTATCATGGTTGGGGTTTGTACCCACCTTGGTTGTGTGCCGTTAGGTTTGCAGGGTGACTTTGGCGGCTGGTTCTGCCCTTGTCATGGCTCGCATTATGATACTTCAGGTCGGATCAGAAAAGGTCCTGCGCCGGAAAACTTAATTGTGCCAGAGTATGCCTTTGTCACAGATACTAAGATAATCGTAGGATAGGGGGCAAAAATGGCAGGTTCAAATTATCAACCAAAAAGCAAATTGGGTCAGTGGATTGAGTATCGTCTACCGATTTTTAGTCTTATAGACGGGCTGTTTGGTTCATACCCAACACCGAAAAATCTTAATTACTGGTGGAGCTTTGGCTCACTAGCTGGCATTGCACTAGTAGTGCAAATCATTACAGGTATTGTTTTGGCCATGCACTATACGCCAGACACATCGCTAGCGTTTGCTTCAACAGAGCATATTATGCGTAATGTAAACTATGGTTGGCTTATGCGTTATGTTCACGCAAACGGCGCTTCCATGTTCTTTATCATTGTTTATGTCCACATTTTCCGTGGACTTTATTATGGTTCATACAAATCTCCACGTGAAATATTGTGGATGCTTGGCGTGGTCATCTTGCTATTAATGATGGCAACTGCGTTTATGGGTTATGTGCTTCCGTGGGGGCAAATGAGCTTCTGGGGTGCAACTGTTATTACCAACCTGTTTGGTGCAGTACCTGTTGTTGGCGACAGTATTGTAGCATGGTTGTGGGGCGGCTTCTCAGTTGATAACGCAACACTACACCGCTTCTTTAGCTTACATTACCTACTTCCATTTGTAATTGTGGGTGTGGTTATCATGCATATCTGGGCTTTGCACCAACACGGTTCAAACAACCCGCTAGGTATTGATGTTAAAGGCCCACAAGACACGGTTCCGTTTACACCATATTATACCGCAAAAGACCTTTATGGCTTTGCCGTGTTCTTCCTAGTGTTTGCATATTTTGTTTTCTATAACCCTAACTTCTTGGGTCATCCAGATAACTATATTCCTGCAAACCCATTGGTAACACCGGCACACATTGTTCCTGAATGGTACTACTTGCCGTTCTACGCAATTTTGCGGGCGATCACTTTTGATATTGGTATTCCAGGAACAGACATTGTTTTTATCACCGCCAAGTTTGCGGGTGTTATATTGATGTTTGCTTCTATCTTGATATTGCTTGTACTACCGTGGTTGGATACTTCAAAAGTTCGCTCAGCTAAGTTCAGACCAATTTACAAACAGCTTTATTGGCTGTTGGTAATTGATGTGTTTGTGTTGGGTTATGTTGGTGCCAAGCCACCTGAGGGCATTTTGCCAACAGTTGGTCTTATTGCCACAGCATATTATTTCATCCATTTCTTGGTGATCATGCCTATTCTGGGCAAAAAGGAGAAGCCTCTTCCCCTTCCAGAAAGTATTGCTAACCCAGTTGTGAAAAGTGCGGAGTAGAAACATGAAGAAAATTTTATTAGCAGTTTTTGCAAGTTTAATGATGGTTGGTGCTGTTAGTTCAGTACAGGCCGCTAGCGATGCAGAACACCCTAAAGACCTATCTTGGGGCTTTGAGGGCTTCACAGGAACATATGACCGTGGTGCATTGCAACGTGGTTTCCAAATATACAAGGAAGTATGTTCAGCATGTCACGGTGTTAAATACATTGCATTTCGCAACCTAATGGAAATTGGTTTTTCTGAAGAAGAAGCAAAAGCTATTGCGGCGGAATATATTGTAGCAGGTGATTTGGATGAATACGGCGACCCAACCGAGCGTGCTGGCAAGCTGTTTGACTATATTCCTTCACCATTTCCAAATGACATTGCGGCACGTGCAGGAAACAATGGCGCATTGCCACCTGACCTGTCTTTAATGATCAAAGCCAGACCAAATGGTGCCGATTATGTTTATTCGCTTCTAACTGGTTATGAAGATGGCCACGAAGTAGCCGCAGGCATGAGCTATAACTCTTATTTCGCAGGTAGTGAAATTGCTATGGGTCAGCCTTTGTTTGACGATCAGGTTCTATATGCTGATGGTACTGAGGCAAGCTTGGAGCAAATGTCACAAGACGTTGTGGTTTTCCTAGCGTGGGCGGCAGAGCCAACCTTGGAAGCACGTCATAAAGCAGGCTTTAAAGTTATTAGCTTCTTATTGGTTTTGACCATTCTTCTTTACTTCTCAAACAAAAAAGTTTGGGCAGGCATTAAAGCCAAGAAAAAAGAAGACTAAAAAAGATTAAGCTAAAAGATATTTAATGAAAAAGGGCAGTCAAATGACTGCCCTTTTTTTTATCTTTAATGTTATTCAGATTTTATTGTGGTCGGCAGCGTATCATAACCATTGGTTTAAAAGTCATAACCAGTTCGTCGTTTTGGTTGTAAACCTTGTGGTCAAAATGCACACGACCAATTTCAGGGCGCGACTTTGAAGGGTGCAGTTCTTCCACCTCTAAATCCATACGAAGCTTATCGCCGGGGCGCACGGGCTTAACCCAGCGCAGTTCGTTAATGCCGGGCGAGCCTAGCCCCCCTTCGGCATTTACCATATGGTCAACTGTCAGGCGCATCATCATCGCTGCTGTGTGCCAGCCTGAGGCACACAGACCACCAAACAAGCTTTTCTTGGCGGCGGCATCATCTAAATGAAAATACTGCGGGTCATACTTTGTGGCAAACTCAATTATTTCTTCTTCGGTCACTTCATATGTGCCAATTGACCATTTCATGCCAATTTCAAAATCTTCAAAATAATCTGGGTGTGGGCCTTCTAACTTTGTCATTGGGTGTGTCCTTACTAATTTGCAAATCTGAAATGCATTATGTCGCCGTCTTTGGTGACATATTCTTTGCCTTCCAAGCGCATTTTGCCCGCTTCTTTGGCACCAGCTTCGCCGCCACAGGCAACAAAGTCATCGTAACTTGTGGTTTCAGCACGAATAAAGCCATGCTCAAAGTCCGTGTGGATAACACCCGCCGCTTGCGGGGCTTTGGCACCGCACTTAACTGTCCATGCTCTGGCCTCTTTGGGGCCAACGGTGAAAAATGTAATAAGGTCTAGCAAGTTATAACCAGCACGAATAACTTGCGACAAGCCAGTTTCGCTTAGGCCAATGGCCTCTAAAAATTCAGCACGCTCGTCTTCGTCCAACTGGGTTATTTCCGCTTCAACCGCCGCAGATATAACAACACAGCTGGCACCTTGTGCCTTTGCCATGTCTGCAACCTTGGCGGAAAACTCGTTGCCAGTGGCGGCACTGTCTTCTTCTACATTCGCCACATACAAAATGGGTTTTGCGGTCAACAAGGTAAGCTGACGAAACATTTGCAGTTCATCTTCGTCGTCAGGGCGGGCCGCCCTTGCAGGCTTGCCGTCTTCTAATACTTTCAGCACCTGTTCCATTAGTTTTAGTTGCTTAATGGCATCCTTATCGCCACCGCGAGATTTTTTAGTGGCGGCATCAATACGTTTTTGCAGGCTTTCCATGTCTGACAGCATCAGTTCAGTTTCAACTGTTTCAGCATCAGCCACAGGGTCAATTGTACCTTCAACATGGGTAATGTCATCATCTTCAAAGGCACGAAGCACATGGATAATGGCATCAACCTCACGAATGTTGCCAAGGAACTGGTTGCCCAACCCTTCACCCTGCGATGCCCCACGAACTAGCCCCGCAATATCAACCACGCTTAGTTGGGTTTCGATAGTTTTTTTAGAGCCTGCCATTTCAGCAATTTTATAAAGCCGCGGATCAGGCACAGGAACTTGGCCTACGTTGGGTTCAATGGTGCAGAACGGATAATTTTCCGCCGCCGCCGCAGCAGTGTTCGTTAGTGCATTAAAAAGCGTTGATTTTCCAACATTGGGAAGACCCACAATTCCACATTTAAAACCCATTACTTTTGTCCACTTTCTTTGTCACTATTATTTAATTCATGTTTATTTGGCTTTAGCTTGCGCGCCACATTGGTCATAAACTTAACCCCATCACTTAGCGCCCTGTCTTCAACCAAGCTATCAGCCTCATCAGCCAATGTATCTAACAATGGTTCTAACCACTTTTGATCCATTTTGGAAAAGTCAGACAAAACGTGGCTGTGCAGTTTTTCGTCTGGGTGTCTATCCCTAGGGTGGCCAACACCTAAACGCACTCGGGTAAAGTCGGCTCCAATATGGTTTTTAATGTCTTTAATGCCATTGTGCCCTGCGGCACCGCCGCCTTTTTTAATTTTTACTTTGCCCTCAGCCAGATCAGCCTCGTCATAAAAAACAATTACATCGTCAGGCGTAGACTTAAAATAACGCATGGCTTCACCCACCGCTTGGCCTGACCTGTTCATAAATGTTTGTGGCTTTAATATTAGTATTTTTGTACCGCCCAAATTGCCTTCGCTAACTTCGGCATTAAAACGTGATTTGGGCGCAGAAAAATTATGGCGACGGACAATAGTGTCCATCGCCATAAATCCAATATTATGTCGGTTGGCAGCATATTTGCCGCCCGGGTTTCCTAATCCAACGAAAATAAGCATTGCCTACCTTGTTCCCTATCTTAAAACGTTATTATAGGGCTGGATTATGAATAGCAAAAGTCTATTCTTTTGCTCCGCCCTCAGCTTCGCCGCCTTCAGCTGCTTCGCCTTCTTCACCTTCAACACCTTCTTCGCCCTCTTCGCCCTCTTCGCCTTCAACTTCTTCAGGCTCTTGCTCAACAGTTGGCGCCGCCATGGTGGCAATTGTAAAGTCACGATCAGTAATGGCAAGCTTAACACCTTCAGCCAGTTTCAGGCTACTACCATGAGCGCTGTCACCAATGTCCATTTCAGACATGTCGACTTCAACAAACTCAGGCAAGTCTTTGGCGCGACAGCTAACTTCAATTGTGTGACGAACTACGTTCAATACACCACCGCGTTTAATGCCAGGGCTTTCTTCTTCACCAACGAAGTGCACAGACACTTCAAAGGTAAATACAGTACCCTTACCAAGACGTAACAAGTCAACATGCACTGGCTCGTCTGTTACGGGGTCTTTTTGCAGGTCACGTGTTAAAACACGAACTGTTTCGCCGCCGGCTGTTACTGAGAAAAGTTTGTTAACAAACTCACCACGGTTCAACAAACGCATAAGCATGTTGCGTTCAATGGTAACCATAACAGGGTCTTTTTTATCACCATAAATAACTGCGGGAATTTTTCCAACACGGCGTGCTGCACGGGCGGATCCCTTTCCGGCCCGTTCGCGTGGTTCTACCACTAATTCAATTTCGTCTGACATTTTAGTCTCCATTTAATAACTGTTTCCACATTGAAAACAGAGTTTCCGGGTGCCTCCAGGGATGTTGTCCGGATTTTTTTATGAAATACAATAATTGTAAGTTTCACGAAGGTCAGGCCTTTTAGCCCGAGAAGACTGTAAATTCAACAGGAAAGTTAAGAAACACAAGCTTTTTTAGTGTGAAATTTGTTTTAGTCAAAAAGACTGGATACAGAACTTTCTTCGCTAATTCTGTGCATGGCTTCAGCAATTAGCGATGCCACAGAAATACGGCGAATTTTTTTGCTGTTCTGCACGTCTTTGGAGGCCATAATACTATCAGTAGTAACCAGACTTTCCAGCGACGACTTTTCAATTCTGTTAACGGCTTCGCCTGATAAAACCCCGTGGGTTACATAGGCATGAACTGCAATAGCACCGGCATCTTTTAGGGCGCCAGCGGCATTGCAAAGGGTGCCTGCGCTATCAACAATGTCGTCCACCATAATACAGGTGCGACCCTTAACATCACCAACGATATTCATAACCTCGCTTTGGCCTGCTTGTTCGCGGCGTTTGTCAATAATGGCTAGGCGTGCGTCCACTCGTTTAGCGTAAGCGCGGGCGCGCACCACACCACCAACATCTGGCGATACTATGGTCAGGTTACCGTCTGTGAAATTTTCTAAAAGATCGCGGGTCATGGCAGGTGCGGCAAAAAGATTGTCGGTTGGAATGTCAAAGAAACCCTGAATTTGTCCTGCGTGCAGGTCAAGTGTTAGCACACGGTCAGCACCTGCAGTGGTTATAAGGTTTGCCACAAGCTTTGCTGAAATTGGTGTGCGGGGGCCGGGCTTTCTATCCTGTCTGGCATAACCAAAATATGGAATAACCGCAGTAATGCGGCGTGCTGATGCGCGGCGTGCGGCATCAATACAAATTAAAAGTTCCATTAAGTGGTCATTGGTTGGAAAACTGGTGGACTGAATAATAAACAAGTCTTCACCACGAATGTTTTCGCAAATCTCGACAAAAACCTCTTGGTCGGAAAAGCGCTTAACAGTTGCCTTGGTTAACGGCAGGTTTAAATAAGTTGTTATGGCCTCGGCCAATGGTTTATTGCTGTTTCCAGACAAAACCTTCATGAGCAAACCCCTTTAGCATATGTCACTGTTTTCTACACTCTACCTGACTTCTGTTATCAAGTGGCGGGGCTTGTGTAAACAAGCATCGGTAACTTTTTTTATTTTTTTTGTCATTCTCTAGTCTTTTAAGCAAATAGCTGAAATTTGCCGCCCATAGTCGCTTTCTTTTTTGTGGGTGGCGCGGCGAAAACTATAAAATTCTGCCGCATTTTGGTAGGTATCTTGGTTAATATGCTCTAGTGATTCGATTTTTTCACGCTCAAGTAATGAAACAACCAGTTCACTAAGGCTAAACTGGTATTTTTCTTTATGGTTTTTAGTGAAAAACTCGGCAAAGCTTTCATTTTCTTTTAAAAATGCCGCGCGTACCTCACCACCAACCTCATAACTGTCCCCCGCAATGGCAGGGCCAACAACTGCAACAATGCTTTCCCTGACAGCGCCAAGTTCGCACATGGCATCAATGGTATTATGCACCACGCCACCAAGGGCGCCTTTCCAACCGGCGTGGGCGGCACCAATGACACCGTGTTTATAGTCGGCAAACAACACAGGCACGCAGTCTGCGGTTAAAATACCAAGCACCAAACCGCGTTTGCTTGTAACCATGGCATCGGCCTTGGGCAGGTTATCTATGCCCCACGGCTTGTTAACGGTAACCACATCAGCACTGTGAATTTGATAAAGTGTTAGTAAGTCGCTTTCGCCAACACCCATGTCCTCAGCCACCAGTGCGCGGTTTTTGTGAACATTTTCTTTGTCGTCGCTTGAGCCAAGCCCAAGGTTAAGCCCTGCGTATAGCCCTGAGGACACTCCGCCCAAACGGCTGTAAAACCCGTGGCTGATGTTATCAGGTTTTATAATGTCAGATTTATATGCTTTTAGCATAAGCCCTCACAAATTATTCAAAGCTCACTGTTATTCAAAGCCTACTGGTTTTGGCATATCTTTGTTTTGCACCGCCATAACTTTAAACAGTGTGCCCATTTCCTTGTCGCCTGTCAGCCTTTTAATGGCGGCATCAACATCTTGTTTTTGTTCGGGGGTGGCGTTGCTCTTAAGTTTTTCTGCGCGCATTTCAATGCCTAGTTGCTTTAAGAATGCGCCTTGTGTGGTTGCACCAAAAATATCTAAGCCACATTCGCTGGCGCATTTTGCCAAAACTTCAAAGTTCACATGGGCGGTAATGTCAGCTTCACCTGGGGTTTCAAATATCTGGCAAAACGCATGGTTTTTCATGGCTTGCAGGCTGTCGCCAAGAGCAGCTTTTTTATAGCCATAATCAATTATTAACCCTGCGCCACCGTGGCTTGCAATACGGCGGCTAATCTCAGCCATAATGGTTATGCTCAGGGGCGAGGTTTCAATGATATCGCCATTTTTTGCGCTGTTTCGTAAGACCTCATCTGTCATAAACAGTGCGGGTGAGGGGGCAGCTAGTGCTGTGATTAATGTGGCTAAGCTGTCATTATCAACATCAACCACACGTTCACGCCAATTTTTATCGGTCATTTCAAACTGGTGAACGGGCAGGGCATCAAAAAATTCATTGGCAATAATGAACGAAAAGCCTTCAGGCACATCGGCTATGCTTTTATGCCAATGCACAGGTGTTTTATCTACCGCACTCAGGCTTTGTTTCTGTGCCGCCATCAGGGTGGGGCTCATTTCCACCAAATGCACACTTAGGTTTTCTTTTAGCTGTGGCACAATGTTCAGCACCCTTAAAATATCAGCCATCAGGGTGCCACGGCCGGGGCCAAGCTCAATTAGTTTTACAGGTGTTTTTTGCCCTAAGTCCTGCCATGCATTGGCAATCCACATGCCCAGCATTTCGCCAAACATCTGCGACACCTCTGGCGCGGTGGTAAAGTCACCTTTGCTGCCAAATGGGTCTTTGTGCATATAATAGCCATGCTTGGGGTGACCTAAACACTCGCCCATATATTGCGCCATGCTTATAGGGCCATTGGCACTAATCAGTTTTTTTAGCTCTTGTTCTAACGGCGTGGCAGGCTTTGACATGGGTGCTAGTTCCGTTTTTTCTGTAGCTTCTGCGGGCCATTATCAAGGGCGCGTTTAACCACATATGCCCCAATTATAATCATTGGCAGTGATAATAATTGCCCCATTGAAATAACCTCATAAAGCTTGCCTAAGTGGGCATCAGGCACCCGCACAAACTCAACCACATAGCGGGACAGGCCATAACCTAATGTGAAAACCCCTGCCAGTAAGCCGGGGTATTTTCTCGCCTCGGTTTTGGTGTATAGCCAGCGCAAAATGATGAATAGCAAAACACCCTCCAACATGGCTTCGTATAGTTGGCTAGGGTGGCGCGGTTCAGCCCCGCCAGATGGAAACGGCATAGCCCACGGTAGCGTGCTGGGTTTTCCCCACAGTTCGCCATTTATAAAGTTTGCCACCCGCACCAAGCCAATGCCAACTGGCGACACTAGCGCCATTTGGTCGGCAAAACGCAGGAAGCTAATGCCGTTGCGTCGTACAAACAGAATGGATGCAACAATAACCCCCAAGAAGCCACCGTGGAACGACATGCCGCCCTCCCACAGAATTAAAATTTGACTAGGGTTATCTAAATAAAAACCAAAATTATAGAAAAGCACATAACCCAAACGGCCACCCAAAATTATGCCAAGTGTTGCCCACACCAGATAATCTTCGGTGTGCAGGCGGGTCATGGGGGCATCTTTGGCATCAGCCAATTTGCCCAAGCCCCACCACACATAAAACAGTCCAGCAATATAGGCCACGGAATACCAGCGAATGACAATAAACTTCCAACGGAATATCTCAGGATCAATATTGTGGTATGGCAGTGTGGAAAGTTCAGAAATTAACGGCATAGCACCCCCGATTTGAATTGATTTGCTGTATTTTGAGCTATAAAAAAGCCAAGTTCAATAGTGATATAACAATCTGTGAGTTATGTCATTTCACTAAAACGTTTTTTACTGTAAAAACCATAAAAAACCCATTAGACTTATGGAAATAATAAAGGATACGTCATGCAAACTAAAAATCCAATTCTAGATGATATTGCAAAGCTGGCCTCAGGTGCGGCGGGAACGCTTCATGGTATGAAGGGTGAGGTTGAAACGGCGCTTAAAGCGCGCATTGACCGCATGGCAAGTGAAATGAATTTGGTCTCAAAAGAAGAGTTTGATGTGGTGCGCGAAATGGCACAAAAAGCTCGAGCTGAAAACGAAGCTTTATCTGCTAGGTTGGACGCTTTAGAGAAAAAACTAGCCAAATAGTTTTCTAATCATTCCTTTTTATACCGTAAAAACCTATTTTTTTGAAAACATTGCTTGTGCTTGCTTGCACTTGGTGGCAATCTATATCTAGTGGTTTATCATATGCCATGACAATATATGGTGGTTTTCAAAATTAAGGGGGGCAGGTTTATGCAATTTTCACAATCAATTGATGTACAACATTCAAACCCTTTAGATTTGATCGAGCAAATGTTCGACAGCAGTGGCTGGCCTTATGAGCGTGTTGGCGAAGAAGAAATAAGCGCTACGGTAAAGGGCGACTGGTGCGAATATCACCTGCGTTTTTTCTGGCGCGAAGATGGTAAAATTTTACAAACCGCATGCTTTTTCGACATTAAAGTGCCTGAGGCCAAGCGTCCGCAAATATATGAAACACTTGCGCTTATGAACGAGCGTTTGTGGTTGGGCCATTTTGAGATGTGGAAAGACGACCATGTTTTGTTGTTTCGCCACGCCTCCCTTACTGATGACGACGAGGGTGCGGCCAGTATTGAGCGTTGCGAAACGCTAATTGAAACAGCGTTAAGCGAGTGTGAGCGATATTACCCTGTGTTTCAATTTGTTATTTGGGCGGGAAAATCACCGCAAGAAGCCATTGAAACAGCCTTGTTAGACACAGTTGGCAATGCCTAAAGTTAGTGAATTGTCGTGCCGCAAAAAAATCAAATAAGTGAAATAAGCAAAGATACACCACTGTGGTTAGTGGGTTGTGGCAAAATGGGCACTGCCATGTTGCGTGCTTGGTTGCAAAACGGCCTTAACCCCGAAGCGGTAAATATAATTGACCCTTGCGCCCACCAAACATGCCCTGCGGAAGTTTTGGCGGAACAGTGTTATGACAGCGTTGCCGCGGTTGAGGCTGACATAACCCCAAGCATTATTATTTTGGCGGTTAAGCCACAAATAATGGACAAGGTTCTTAGTGCTTTGCAGGATAAAAACACTAGCCAAGCGCTATTTATTAGCGTTGCCGCAGGTAAAACCATTGCTGATATTGGCTCACGCTTTGGACATGAAACTGCAGTTGTTCGTGCCATGCCTAACATTCCCGCCGCCGTGGGTAAGGGCATGACTGGCATGGTTAAAAACAAGCATGTAACACCTGGGCAACAAACATTGGTGAGTGAAATGTTCGGTGCTTGCGGTAAGGCGGTATGGTTGGAAGATGAAGCTGACTTAAATGCTGTAACCGCAGTGTCGGGTTCAGGGCCTGCATATGTTTTCCACTTGGTTGAGGCCATGACAGACGCGGGCGTGGCGTTGGGGTTAAGTGATGATGTGGCTGAAAAACTGGCACGCCAAACAATTGTTGGTGCGGCGGCATTGTTGGAAGACAGTGATGCACCAGCAAGTGAGCTACGCGAAAATGTAACAAGCCCCAAGGGAACCACCGCAGCCGCGCTTGACGTGCTGATGGCTGATGATGGTTTGGCAAAGCTGATGCTTGCCGCCATGAGCAAAGCCTGCGAGCGTGGCAAAGAATTATCATAAAAAGATTAGTTATCTGGTAATGTTTACCCGCAATAATGGGGAACGCTTCGCCTTATTTAAAAGGATTGCTAATGACTGGTTCTGAAATGGGTTTTGATGATCGTGATGGCTTCATTTGGCTAGACGGTGGGCTAGTGCCTTGGCGCGAGGCTAAAATTCATGTTTTAACCCATGCTTTGCATTATGGCAGTTCTGTTTTTGAAGGTGTGCGGGCGTATGGTGGCACACCGTTTAAGTTGAACGAGCATAGCCAGCGCCTTATTGACAGTGCCAAAATGCTGGATATGGACACTGAGCTGAGTGTTGATGATATAAATAAAGCAGTGTTAGAGACCATAGCCGCTAATAATCTGAGTGATTGTTACATAAGGCCATTATTGTGGCGTGGGCCTGAAAAAATGGGTGTTGCGGGTGAGGGTACCAAAACTCACTTTTCGGTGGCAACATGGGCGTGGCCTAGTTATTTCTCACCAGAAAAACGCTTAGAAGGCATAAAAATAGAGTTTTCAAAATGGAAGCGCCCATCCCCTGAAACCATTCCAGCTAAGGCAAAGGCCGCAGGCCTGTATATGATTTGCACCTTGGCAAAAGACCAAGCCGCACGAAATGGTTATGACGATGCTTTGATGCTGGATTATCGTGGTTTGGTTGCTGAGGCCACAGGGGCAAATATATTCTTTTTAAAAGACGGTGTTTTGCACACACCAACACCAGATTGTTTTTTAGATGGTATTACCCGCCGCACGGCTATTGACCTAGCAACACGGCGCGGGGTTAAGGTAGTGGAGCGTGCCATAACCCCTGATGAACTGCCTGACTTTACCGAAGCATTTTTAACAGGTACTGCGGCTGAAATAACGCCATTGTCTGAAATTGGCCCCCATAAATATAGCGTGGGTGAAATTACAAAAAACATGGTTCAAGATTATGATGATCTGGTGCATGAACGGCTATAGTTGCTAACTATTATTTCCATTTTTCTTGGGTGTGCTTGTCTTCGGCTTTGGCATCAACCCATTTGCTTTCATTGCCATTGCTTTCTTTTTTCCAAAACGGTGCTTGGGTTTTAAGCCAGTCCATCAAAAACTCTGCCCCTTGGAATGCGGCCTTGCGGCTTTTAGACAGGGTTATTACCAGCACAATACGTTCGCCAACCTTTAACGTGCCATAACGGTGAATTATCAAACAATCGTCCAATGAAAAACGCTTCATGGCATCTTTAGCAATGGCCTCTAGCTGTTTTTCGGTCATGCCCGGGTAATGTTCCAAGGTCATTTGGGTTATGCCATTATCGCCGCGCACCAAGCCTGAAAACGTAGCAACCGCACCAATGTCGCCGCGCCCACGAACCAGCGCTTCAACCTCTTTATCAATGGAAAAATCTTGTTCTTGTACGGAAATACGCATTTTATCCACCTGTTACAGGGGGGAAAATGGCAATTTCATCGCCGTGTTTTATGGGTGCGTCCATGGGGCTAAAAGTTTGGTTTACCGCCGCCCGCAAGCCATCGCGATTTTTAAAGGCCTGTTCGTAGCCCTCGTCCTTGGTGCTTAACCAGTTTAACAATCCATCAACTGTGGTCACATCTGCGGGCGGGGTTAAGGTTTCCTCATCCTTGCCGATGGCCTCTCGCACCCGTGAAAAATATAAAATTTGCATGATATTATCCAAATACAGGCGTTTAGTTCATGTGCTTTAGACCAGCTTTAAGATAGTCATAACCAGTGTATATGGTTAGGATTGCCGCAAGCCACAGGCTGTAAATACCAATTTCATATGCAGGCAACCAATTGGGTGCGGCATGACCAATTAACAGCGCGCCAAGAGCCACCATTTGAAAGGTGGTTTTCCATTTTGCTAGCTTGGTAACAGGTATGGATACGCTTAGTTCTGCCAAAAATTCGCGCAGGCCAGACACCATAATTTCACGTAGCAGAATAATCATCACCGCAATTATATGCACACCTGTAACCCGCTCAAACGCCACTAGCATAATAATGGTGGCGCCGATCATAAGCTTGTCAGCAACAGGGTCCATAAACTGGCCTAGCTTAGATGTAGAACCATATGTGCGGGCTAAATAGCCATCGAAAAAGTCGGTAATGCCAGCAAGGGCAAAAATTGTGAAGGTCAGCCAATAGCTCATATCGCCATCAACCAGATAAAAAACCGCCACCAGTGCTGGAATGATTAGAACCCGTGAAAGGGTGAGAATGTTAGGCAGGCTTTTCATAGCGAATATCTCCTTAACCTATACATGAACATAACGGGCGAAATGGTCAACACTTGTCATGCATTCTCTTGGAAAAAGTCATATAATTTTTGCGCCATGGCTTTGGATATTCCTGTGGCCGCCTCCAAGTCTTTAATGCCCGCTTGTGTCACAGCCTTGGCTGAGCCGAAATGGTGCAACAATGCTTTTTTGCGTTTTGCGCCAATTCCCGGCACTGCATCCAACGGCGAGGCATATGTTCTTTTAGCTCGCCGCGCACGGTGGGTGCCAATGGCAAAGCGATGCGATTCGTCACGCAACCGTTGCAGAAAATATAAAACAGGGTGACCAACCTCAATGGTAAACGCTTCTTGCCCTTTTATGTGGAACTGTTCACGGCCTGCGTTTCGGTCTGGTCCTTTTGAAATGGCAACAATGGGAACATTTTCCACACCCAGATTTTCTAACGCTTTGTGCACAGCACTTAGTTGACCTTTGCCGCCATCAATAAGCAATAGGTCAGGCCATGTATTTTTGTGGTCACTGTCCATGGCAGCTTCGATTTGGTCTGGGTTGTCTTTTATAAGTTTTTTAAAGCGGCGTGTTAGCACTTCATCCATCATGGCATAATCGTCACCCGCAGACATGCCTTCGCCCTTGATGTTAAACTTGCGGTAAGCATTTTTTTGGAAACCATCTGGCCCTGCCACAACCATGGCACCAATGGCACTGGTGCCTGAAATGTGCGAATTATCATAAATTTCAATACGCTTTGGCGGGGCATCTAGGTTAAAAATTTCAGCCACACCTTCCAATAGTTTTTGTTGGCTGGA
>DAOWAS010000071.1 GCA_030634465.1 Alphaproteobacteria bacterium
ATAACACCTTCGGTTTCGTCATACTCTCTAGCACCGTAAGGACACGCCCATGAGCAAAGCTTACAACCAATGCAAATGTCGCCGTTGACCAGAACAATGCCGTCTTCCTCGCGTTTGTATGAAGCACCAGTTGGGCATACGGTAACGCATGGTGCGTCATCGCAGTGCAGGCATGACTTTGGAAAGTGCACAGTACGACTGGCTTTAGTTTCAGCGTCTACAGCCTCAAAACTATGAATGCGGTTAAACCACACACCATCAGGCTCCATGCCATATGGGTTGGTGTCCGTAAGCGGGGCTGACAAGCCAGATGTGTTCCACTCTTTACAGTTTACCGCACAGGCATGACAACCAACGCAGATATCCAGATCAACAACAAGACCTAGTTTCTTAGTCTGTCCATTAAGGGGTATTTTTGGTAAAGAGGTCATTTGCCACCCCTTTTCTTGATGATTTTAGCATTTTGTTTGGGGTGGGAAATACGTTCCACAGCCTCAACATGTGTGCCTTTTTGCTTGCCTTGCAGGTCTTTGCCATATTGGTTCAGGTCAGGCGAAGGCGGGCTTCCCGGGTTGCCGGGCAGTGGGTCAAACTGTGGTAATGTTCCCTCAATTTCGTCCGCACCGCACTTTTCAACCTTAACTCTAAGGTCATACCACGCCGCTTGGCCTGTTATGGGGTCAGAGTTTGAATAGCGGTAACCGTCTTTCCTCGAAGGTAACAGGTCGGATATAACATGGTTTAACAAAAAGCCTTTGGTGGCTTCAGGGGCGTCTTCGGCCAAGCCCCACGCACCCTTGCGTTTGCCAATGGCGTTCCATGTCCAAACTGTGTGCGGGTTTGTGCCTTCCATCAGCTTAACTTGGCCTTTTACCTTGCCGTGGAAGCTGGTTACCCAAACCCAATCATCGTCAACCACACCAATTTCGGCTGCGGTTTCAGGGTTGATAAACAGCCTGTTCTGGTTGGTAATTTGGCGCAACCATGCATTTTGCGAACCCCAACTGTGGTACATGTGCATGGGGCGCTGTGTTATAGCGTGTAGTGGATATTCATCCGTATCAACCTGTTCCTCTTCAAATGGCATATACCAAATGGGAAGTGGGTCGAAATATCTTTGAACCCTAGCGCGGTCTTGTTCTGGTGGTTGCTTGTCGCCGTGGCCTTCTGCGGCTAGGCGATATTTTTGCAATGGTTCGCTGTAAATTTGCATAGCGATAGCATCAGTGTTTGGCACCCAGCCCATGCTTTGGGCATAATCCAGATAATCTTGGTTTGAATGGCGGTAATAACGCTGGTTATCGTCAAGCTTGTGGCTCCAAAAACAACCGTTTTCAATATATTTTTCCAACTGGTTGGGGTTGGCATCGCCCTTACCATGTTGGTCGCCGTCCTTGCCACGCCACCCTGCTAGGGGGCCAACGCCTGGCATACGTTCGTGGTTGGCTAAATAATCGGAATAGCCACCGGGGAACTTTGCTGACTTGTCTTCGTTGGTCATGCCCGGTAGGCCAAGACGCACACCAAGGTCTAGCATAACATCTTGGAACGGGCGCACATTGCGGTCAGGCTCAACAACTGGTTGTCTAATACTATCCCCTGGCCCGTGGGCGTTTGAAATGGGGCGATCTAATAGTGAAATACAATCCCAACGCTCTAAATAGGTAGTGTCAGGTAAAATAAGATCAGCATAAGGAACGGTTTCTGAATAAAAAGCGTCGCTATAAATAATTTTAGGAATTTTATATTCGCCGTTTTCATCTTTGTCGGTCATGTATTTTAATGTGTCTGGCACATTCATGGACGAGTTCCAGCCCATGTTCGCCATATACATAAACAGCACGTCAACCTTGTATGGATCCTGCGCCCAAGCGTTGTGTAACACCATGTGCATCAGCCCGTGGGCAGACATTGGGTATTGCCAACTAAATGCTTTATCTATGCGTAATGGTTCACCCTCATCACTAACCAACAGGTCTTCGGGGCCAGATGTCAGGCCAAGTGGTGGCCCTTTTAATGGTGTGTTAGGCTCAGAATTAAACGGTGCGGGTTTTGGGTTTGGCGGCATGTGCTTGGGGAATGGCGACTTGTACAACCAGCCACCAGGCACATCAATTGAACCCAATAAAATTTGTAACACGTGGATAGCACGACAAGTATGAAAACCGTTTGAATGGGCTGAAATGCCGCGCATGGCATGCATGGACACAGGGCGACCAACCATTTTGTCGTGCTTGCGTCCCCAAACATCTGTCCACGGGGTATCTATTGTTATTTCTTCTTTAAAGGCAACATGGGCAAGCTCGGCGGCAATGCGTTTAATTTGCTCTGCAGGAATGCCTGTTTGTTCAGCCACATTTTCGGGGGCATATTCTTTTGACATATAGCGCTTAGCCATCAGCTCAAACACAGGCACGCATTTTTTGCCATCAACCACCTGTTCGCCAACCAGTGTGGGGTTAATGTCGCCAGACATGGCGCTTGTTGCTTTGCCTTTATCTTTGTCAAAACACTGTGGGTTGCCATCCTTGTCACGCAAAAACAGGCCGTCATCAGCACCACCGGGGTTTTGAATAACCAGCCACGGGGCGTTGGAATAGCGACCTAAAAAGTTAAAGTCGACATTTTCTGAACGCAATAATTCATGGGCAAGTGACAGCACAAACAGGCCATCAGTACCGGGTCTTATGCCAACCCATTCATCTGCCACGGCTGAATAACCAGTGCGTGCAGGGTTGATGGATACAAACTTGGCATCTTCACGGGTTTTTAGTTTGCCAATGCCCGCTTTAATGGGGTTACTGTCGTGGTCTTCAGCCACGCCAAACATCATTAGATATTTTGTGTGTTCCCAGTCTGGTTCGCCAAATTCCCAAAATGCACCACCAATGGTGTAAAGACCACCACCAGCCATGTTAACCGAGCAAAAGCCACCGTGAGCGGCAAAATTGTTAGTGCCGAACTGACTAGCCCACCAGCCTGTGAAACTTTGGCTTTGGTCACGACCAGTAAAAAGTGCAAGCTTTGCTGGGTTGGTTTCACGAATGGGTGCAATCCAACTGGTGGCAAGCTCCATAGCTTCGTCCCAGCTAATTTCTTTAAATTCGCCACTGCCACGTTCACCCACACGCAGTAACGGGTTTGTCAGGCGGGCGGGAGAATATTGGTTCATAATGCCAGCAGAACCCTTGGCACAAAGAACGCCCTTGTTCACAGGGTGGTCGGGGTTGCCTTCAATATAGCGAACCTTGCCATTTTTCAGGTAAACCTTAATGCCACAACGACAGGCACACATATAGCATGTGGTGGTTTTGATCTCATCAGCCACTTCTGGCGATAGATCAACCCGTTTGTCGGATCCAAGTGAATTGGGCCCCATGCTTTTCCCCTAACCTATTCTTATTCGACAATTCTAATATAGCAACATGCCAGTATATGACAAATGTTGCAATTATTTATCTATTGAAATGTTTGATTTTTTACTAACAGGGAAATTATCTAACGATCATTACCGAATTGTGGGCTTTTTCTAAAACCTTATATGCGGTGTTGCTTCTGAAAAATCTGTGGAAACCAACTTTTTCTGAGGCGGCAACAACAATTATTGAATAGTTTTTGCCCTCTTCCACAATGTTATCCACACTGTCGCCAACAGCGATTTTTTCGCCAGCAACAGCAAGCCCCATGTCTTCGATAACATCTCGCGCTCTTTTTATAGCGGCTTTTGCCTCATCCATTTCGGTGTCATCTTCAGCCACGGTATAAAGAAAAATAGGGCAGAAACAACGGCTGGCTATTAGGGCATCCTTACGCACGGCTTCCATTGAGCTGTCAGAGTTTTGCACACAAACCAAATGGCCGTGGTTTTCTTCTAACTCTCTAGCGAAAAGAACTGTGCCCTTGGCTTCGGTTGCTACAGTTTGTGCCACAGATACACCAAAACGGGCATCTTCATCCATTGAAGGGTCTTCGGTGCCAGATACTATAGTTATGTCATAATCGCCCATTTGGCATTCGTCTAATATGCCAAGGTCAACAGCAGGGGACACCATAAGTTTCAGGGTAATTTTGCGGCCTTCTTCGCATGTGTATTCTATTAGGTTGTCGCCAAGAGGGTCACCCTTAACATCGGTGTGAACGGTTTTTTCACGCCAGTCACCCTTTAAAAAGTCCATTTCAATGAGCATGTCGCGGGCTTTTTTCAAGGCCTTTTTACCTGGCAATTCCAAACCCCATTCTAACAAGTTTTCACGAACCATGCGAATGTCCAGACCGCCAGTGCGCAAGCCCTTATCAACGGAACGCACATATAGAAGTGTGATATCAGCGTCCAAGCCTGAGCCAATACGAACCGCATAGCGAAGGCCACGATAACTATCTTCTGTTCTGTCTATGCAAACCAGAATTTTAAAACGCTTTTTATTTTCTTCTTCAGTCAAACTTACTCTCCAGAAAGGGCTATTGTTATAGTCCAATTAACGGCCAATAGAAGTATGCCGCAAGTATCAGTATAGTGGTAGACATAAATACCATTCTGATACCAACTTTAATAAAGTCAGATGGCTTAAGGTAGCCAGATGCATAAACAATGGTCATGGCAGGTGTGCCAATAACTGTAAGATAAGCAAAGGCAGATGAGATAGATGTTATGAAGCCCATAAGTATGGGGCTTTCGCCCGCAGCTGTTGCCAAATTAAGCGTAATGGGGCCAAGCACCGCCACCGCCGCACCATTTGACATGGTGTTTGTTACCGCAGTTGTCAGTACTGAAATTCCGATCCATAGCGGTACACCACCGTCTGCGCCCATGGGCTGTAGCGTGGCAAGGAAATGATCCGCAATCCATAATGCGGCACCAGTTTCTTTCATTTGCACACCAAGGGATATTGCGGCACCGTACAGCAATACTACACCCCAGTTTACGTTTGAATTAATGTCTTCCCACTGCACCAAACCAAATACTAAAAATGCGATAGCGCCAGTTATGGCGATAATGCCCAGACCAAGAACATCAGAAAAACCAACCCATGCAATAAGGGTGCATATGAATATGGCGATGGAACCCCAATGGCTTGCTCGCATTGGGCCTTCTTCGGCTAGTTGGGCGCGGAGTTTAACCACAGCTCTGGTCACATGAGAGTATTCAGGACGCACAGTTGTCAGAAGTATTAGCGAAACGAAAGGAAGCTGAATGAGGAAAATGGGATATGCATATGCAACCCATTTTACATAATCTATCAGGTATTTATAGGTTTCAGGGTTAAGAGGGTCGTAGAAAAACTCTTGCCAGAAGCCGATCATAATAGCGTTTCTCGCCCCGCCTGATGGCGTGCCGATACTGGCAATGGCACAGCCGTAGGAGATTGAGAAAAGCAATACCGTTGCCAATTTTCGTACCTGTTTTGGGTCCTCACTGGTTAGGGTAATAAGCGTTATGGCAACGGGTAGCATCATGGCCGCCACGGTGTGCTCACCAATAACAGATGCCAAAACACCAGAAACAAACGAAATGCCAATGCTGAGATTAATGGTCTTTGTGCCAGTAAAACGCACAATTTGATAAGCTATTCTTTTGTCTAGCTTTTGCCTGACAATGGCCACAGCTAGCATTAACGAGCCCATAATGAACAAAACACTGTCGCTCATTATGCTTCGGGCTACGTCGCTTGAATCTAGCCCTAACAGAACCACCTGACCAACAATAATCATCAACGCTACCGTGGGCAAAGGTATGGGTTCGGTGACAAATAATATCACCGACATTATAGACATGGTCAAAACTATGTAACCCGCTTGTGTAAGCCCCTCAGGTGGTGGCAGTTGAAGAAGGACAGCACCTACAGCCATAGAAACTATGAACCAGCGCCTGTCCCACAAAAGAAAGGCAACGCCCCTCGCTTGAGGAAGGTCAAGTAATAAGCGGCGACGTAAATATCCCACAAAACGATTTAGACCAGAAAAAATATTCAATTTAGAACTCATTTGTTTGGATTGCGCTATTGGCAATCAGGGTTGCCCTGTTGTTTCAGAAACTTTTTATTTTACTCTTTTAATTTACCAGTGAGGTAATTCACCAGTGAGGCAATTTACCAAGTGAGGTGATTTATCAGTGCGGCATAGCACCTTCGTTTGGTTAATTAAAAGATAAAAATAATCTTATTCCGTATTATTATCGAAGAAGTAGTTAAAAAAAAGGCGGCGACCCGATTTTTTCTCGGATCGCCACTTTTTATAATTTATCTTGGTGGTTCATAATTTTTAATCTCCACCAAACCTGTCTTTAGTCACCGAACTTCATTGTCCAACTAACTGTGAATGAATATTGCTTCATAGCAATAGTGTTGGTGTGGTTTGGATTGCCGAAAGCGGCAGGCTCTGCCCCACTAATCCCAACATCTGGTGCATACATTCCTGCAACCTCAATATAACTGCTGTCAGACACGGAATAACTAAAACCACCAGTGATGTGGTCTTGCACAGTTGCCGGAGCTAGAATGTTAAGTGTTACTTCACTGGGTAGAATAGCTGCTGAGTTGTGGGCAAAACCTAAACGCCATGTCCAGTCTTCAGACCTGCGGTATTCCATACCAATTTTGTAAATATCAACATCTTGCCAACCGAAACCTGGGCCGCCTGCAACGCCAAATGGTAGTGCTACATTAGCAGTGCCACCAACAGAACCAATGTCGCTATAAAAAATCTTCTTATAATCAACCATCAATGTAATGTTGTTGTCTTTACCAAAATCACCCGCAAAGCCAACTTGGTAGTTCTGAGGAACATCAAAGTCGCCTTGGTCTGCAAACAGGCCTGTGTATGTTTCAAAAGAGCTCATGTTAACTTTTGTTTGATATGAAGCACCAAAACGCATGCTGTCGGTTAGCTCGGCCTCAAAACCAATTTTGGCACCAAAACCAAAAGAGGTGTCAATGCCAGGACCTGTTAGATTAGCTGGGTCTGATGAAAAACCAGAAAATGCAACCAGACCTTTAGCTTCAAACATTTGCATAACGATTAAAGGTGTTATGCCGACGCTTATTTTACCAAAGTCACGAGCATAACCAGGGGCAATGAACGCTTGGCTTAAATTGACACCAGCTTCGCCACCACAAAACACACCAGCACCGCCGCCGCACTCTAATAATGCACGCGGAACAGCAGGATAGTCAGAGTTCATGCCGCCGTTACCATAAATGGTAATGCCCCATGCTGAGTTCTCATCAATTTGTTTGCTGTAGGCAATGTTTGGAACCAAAAAGAAGTTTGTAACACTGTCAACAGTGCCAAGTGGTGCAAGGCCCGGCTCGCCAGTACCTGTTACTGAACGGCGTGGGCTGAAAAGAGTTGCCGCAAGCTGCAAAGAGTTTCCAGCTTTAACCAAGCTAGCAGGGTTAAGAGCAGCTGCTGAGGCATCGCGACCATCAGCAACACCCGCACCACCAAGAGCGCCATGTCTGGCACCCCAACCATGTTGGAAATATCCTTCAGTAGCGGCGGCTTGATCTGTAGCAACGAGCGCAAGTCCCATTCCCAAGGCAATTACCGAAATATTTTTACTTGTTTTGTTAGCCATTTAGTCCCCCTTTTAATGCACGCATCCACGGCTATGTGTTTGCTGTGTTCATACATAGTTTAACCAAATAATTTTAGTTAACTTATGCACACTCTTTTGAGTTTTAAGTTTCAGTTTCTATGTTTCTCGCTTTACTGTTAGTTAGAGTTTGTACGGAGTTTGTTTATGTGTGACGAATAATGAAGCGATAAACGCCGTCTTCGGTTGTATGTTCTACCAGTTGGTTTCCTGTGGTTCTGCAGAACGCTTCAAAGTCTGCAATAGACCCTGGATCTGTAGAAAGAACCTCAAGAGTTTCACCGATAGGCACATCTTTCAGTGCTTTTTTTGTTTTTAAAATTGGTAGCGGGCAGTTTAGCCCTTTTGCATCAAGAAGATGTTCGCTCATGTCATTTAATTCCTGTTGTTTAAGTTTTTTGTTTTTGCTGACTTAGTGTCTAAAGTTTTATATGAAAAGGTTAATATCTGATTTAGTAGCGCACTCTAGGTATGTTGCCGCACCACCAATTTCCAAACCATCAATCAGGTCTTTTTTATCCATTTCAAAAAGATCCAAGGTCATTTGACAGCCAATCATTCTCACGTCGCTTTCAACTGCCATTTCACGAAGCTCTTCAATTGAAGCTACGCCTTTTTTCTTAATAAGGTTTTTCATCATAACAGTGGCACCAGCAGTAACACCTGGAATGGCACCAACAATATTAGGCATTGCCATATGCATACCCATCATCGGCATTGCCATTGCTGGGTTGCCCAACGGCGTTACTTTTAGGTTTAAATCTTTTTTCAAAAGCTCTAAGCCATAAAATGTAAAAAACAGTGTTACATTCAAGCCCATTGCTGCGGCTGTTGTGGCTAAAATAAATGGTGGATAAGCCCAGTCTAGTGCGCCCTTAGTTACGATAATTGACATGCTTTTTGCATTGCTTTCGCTTGCTTGTCCTGCTGATGCTAGATCACTCATGCTTCCCGCCTTTTCTATAAATTTATAATCTCTGTGAACCTTTACGGATACATGCTCATTACAAAACCTGTATATAAGCATGTCCTTAATTAGCTGTATTGAGTATTATAACTTGTCACAAGTCAAGGGTTGTCTTAATTTTGCAACTACAAATTTCTTATCAATTTTTCGTGAATTTGGCATATTTTATATGTTAATTTTGCTAAAACGTATTGTTTTTGTTTAATTTTTCAGGATTCGTATAAATGAGCGTGTTGGATAACTCTAAATATATTGGCAGTGCAATTTTCAAACGTCAGGCATTTGGCAACAACCACCCGTTGGCCTTTTCCAGACACTCATCAGTATTAGAGTTGTGCCACTCACTTAACTGGTTGCCAAAAGACAAGTTTGTTGAAGTTAGCCCTGCCACAGTAGACACCATAACCAAATTTCATGATGCAAATTATGTAGAGGCGCTGAAAGTTTCGGTTGCGGCAGGCAAGGTCAGCCAAGAGGTTAGGGAAAAATATAATATAGGCACTATGGAAAACCCAGTGTTTGATGGCCTGTTCGCCCGTGCCGCCACCACAGTGGCGGGTTCTATTAAGGCGGCAGAGCTGGTGGCAAATGGTGGTTTGGTGTTTCACCCGTCAGGCGGCACCCACCATGGCAGACCAGACAAAGCCAGTGGCTTTTGTTATTTTAACGACCCTGTTTTTGCTATTCTTGCTTTGTTAGACCAAGGCCTAACCAACATTGTATATGTAGATGTGGATGCCCACCACGGCGACGGCGTGCAAGATGCCTTTGCGGATGATGAGCGGGTGCATACATTTTCTATTCATGAAGAAAAGCGTTGGCCGTACTCTGGTGCTGCTGATGACCGTGGTGGTGGGCGGTCGTATAACTTCCCCGTGCCAAAACACATTAACGACAGCGAATATGGCTTTATTTTAGAACAAGCAATATTGCCTGCAATAAAAAAACTAAAGCCCGATGCCATAGTTATAACTTGTGGTGCTGATGCCTTGGCAGGTGACCCATTGTCTAGCATGGATCTGTCAAACAATGCTCTGTGGTCGGCAGTTCTGTCGCTTGTTAGCATGTCGCCACGTTCCATTGTTTTTGGTGGTGGCGGTTACAACCCGTGGACGACCACTCGTTGTTGGGCGGGTTTGTGGGGCAAGTTAAGCGGGCAAACCCTTCCTGATACTTTGCCAGAAAATACGCAAAAGCTTTTAAGTGTATTTGAAAGCGATCTGGTGGATGAAGAAGATGTTAATCCATTGTGGTTAACATCGCTGTGCGACAAGCCTAATGAGGGAAATGTTAGAGATGAGGTGAAGCAGTTGCTGAGCGTGGTTATGGGCGAGCGCTAAGACATGTGTTGCCTAACAATAATAAAACAGTCATGATTTAAACAATTGAACTTTAGTTTAATTCATGGCATAAATTTTTTATATTAGAAATATCGAATAAGCACAATAATTTCAAAAGCGTAATAGCTTTAAAAAAGGAACGATATGGCTTGGTTGGATAAAATTCAGGGCATCGAAGAGCTTGAAGATGCAAATTTTGATGCTGATCTAATTAAAGAGTTTGAAAAAAACTCAGCCATGGCTGTGTCACGCCCCATTCGGTTTTCTACCCCCACATTTAAAGAATACCAAACCAGTGAGTTAAAAGGCTGTGGTAAAAACAGCTTTCCTGCTTTCTCTATTACAGGTGCGGCATGCGCCCTTAACTGTGACCATTGCCAAAAGAAAATTCTGGAACCCATGATACCCGCCACCAACCCTGACATGTTGGAGCAAAAGGTCAGAGACCTTATAATGCTTCAAGATTTGCAGGGCTTTTTATTGTCTGGCGGCTCAAACAAGCGCAACGAAATTAAATATGAAAAATATTTCCCAGTGGTGGAAAAGTTAAAAGGTGAATTTCCCCATTTAAAAGTTGCCATTCATACCGCTCTGACCACGCCCGAACAGGCAAAGTCAATGGAAAGTGCGGGTGTGGACACGGCGATGATGGATGTTATTGGCGCCCAAGAAACCATAAACGAGGTTTACAATCTAGACCGTAGTGTTGATGACTTTGAAGCCACACTGGATGCCTTGTGTAATACCAGTATGGAAATTAGCCCGCATATTGTTATCGGTTTGCATTATGGTAAAATTCTTGGTGAAGCCAACGCCCTTGATATGGTATCCAGATACAATGTGAACGCACTGGTGTTGGTGGTTATTATGCCCTTTTATTCAAAACTAGGTACATTCATAACGCCAGAAACTGGCGATGTGGGTCGCATTTTTCTTGAGGCTAGAACCCGCCTCGGCGACAAGCAGGTTTTGCTTGGCTGTGCCCGACCCGCTGGTATGCACAAACGCGTTACCGATACATATGCTGTTATGGCTGGTTTGGACGGCATAGCATTTCCCGCAGATGGCGCGGTGCAGGTGGCAAACGCTATTGGTCGTGAGCAACATCAGGAACACGCTTGTTGCTCAATAAAAATTGGTGGTAAGCTGGACAAAACTAAGTCCAGTTGCGCCGCATAATATAAAATAAGTAATAGAAAAAAGACAAGGTGAGGATTTTCCCATGGGCTGTATAGAGCATAAAACCACCCCGGCTGAGCGTACAAATGACAAGGGTCTAGATTTTAATTCAGCTAAAGACATGCAGCCACGAGCGCCTGCGTTGCCCGATAAGGAGCATAAAAATGGCGGCCTTGTGAAAACCAATGATGTTAAGCCCCAAGGTCTTTACCGTCCTGATTATAATAAGCTAACCCCCAACATGCGCTCGCCAGAGTATGTTCAAATTTCAACTGCGGCGGCTATTACATTGGGTGTTACCAATGGTAAAATGTATCGTTGTGATTGCACCCGTTGTTTGAACTTGCTTTTGACATATCCTGAGGGTTGTCGCGCCAACTGTGCTTATTGCGGTCTTGCTCGCCACCGTGAAGCCGAGCGTGACTTTGCCGACAGAAACTTCATTCGGGTCGACTGGCCTGCTGTACCAATGGAAACAATTGTTGATATTGTGGCAAAAGACGGGGCAGAAACACCGTTTCACCGCATGTGTATTTCCATGATTACCCACCCAAATGCTGAGGAAGACACGTTTAAGGTATTGGAAAAATGGACCGATAAAATTTCACCAGACGATGTGCCAGTGTCTAT
>DAOWAS010000048.1 GCA_030634465.1 Alphaproteobacteria bacterium
AACGCCGAGGTTGTTACCTTCACAGCCGATCTGGGTCAGGGTGAAGAGTTAGAACCCGCCCGCGAAAAAGCTGAAATGATGGGCGTTAAAGATATTTTTATCGAAGACCTGCGTGAAGAATTTATTGCTGATTATGTTTTTCCCATGTTCAGGGCAAATGCCCTTTACGAAGGGGTGTATTTATTAGGCACATCTATTGCCCGCCCGCTTATTGCCAAAAGACAAATTGAAATTGCCAAAGCTGTGGGTGCCGATGCCGTAGCCCACGGTGCCACTGGCAAGGGTAACGACCAAGTGCGCTTTGAACTGGCGTTTCATGCCTTAGCCCCAGAAATGACCGTTATTGCGCCGTGGCGTGAATGGGATTTATCTAGCAGAACAAAGCTAATTGAGTTTGCCCAAGACCACCAGATACCTGTGCCAAAAGACAAACAAGGCGAAGCCCCATATTCGGTTGATGCCAACATGTTGCACACCTCTAGCGAGGGCAAGGTTTTGGAAGATCCGTGGGTTGAGGCGCCTGAGGATATTTATTCACGCACCGTGTCGCCATTTGATGCACCAGATAAAATAACAGAAATTACCATTGATTTTGAAAAGGGTGACCCAACTGCCATCAACGGCAAAAAACTAAGCCCTGCAAACTTGTTGATAAAGCTGAACGATCTGGCACGCATTAACGGCATTGGCCGTATTGATATTGTTGAAAACCGTTTTGTCGGCATGAAATCTCGCGGTGTTTACGAAACTCCAGGCGGTACTATTTTGCTTGATGCCAGACGCGCAATTGAAAGCATAACTTTAGATCGCGGCGAAGCGCACCTTAAAGACGAGCTAATGCCAAAATATGCCGAGCTAGTATACAACGGTTTTTGGTTCTCGCCCGAACGTGAAATGTTACAAGCGCTTATCGACAAGTCGCAGGAGCGTGTTTCAGGTACTGTTCGCTTAAAACTTTATAAGGGCAATGTAATTGTTACAGGGCGCAAATCGCCAAACTCAATTTATTCTGAAGAGCACGTAACCTTTGAAGACGATGCTGTTTATGACCAAAAAGATGCGGAAGGGTTTATTCGTTTAAACGCACTTCGTCTTAAGCTGTGGTCACGGTTAGAGAATAAATAGTTAAATAATAAATGTCTCTTTTATGCCGTCAAAAACATATTGAACGGCAAGGGCGGCAAGAATGATACCCATGATACGGGTCATTGCCGTGGCTATTGAGTTGCCCAGTTTTTGCAACACAAACACACCGCCTAAAAACAACACTAGCGATACCAGCAGGGTTACACCCAAGCTTGCCAATACTACTGCTTGCTCCATGCCATCGCCCTTGTGCTGGGACATAAGCAACATAACCGTGGCAATAGAGCCGGGGCCCGCCACAAATGGTATACCAATTGGGAAAACTGAAATGTCATCGTCTTCTTCGGTTTCTTCCATTTCGGCTTCAACCTTGTCGGTGCGTTTTTCACGGCGACGGGTACGTTTTTCGAAAATCATTTCAATAGCTATTAAAAACAATAGCGCACCGCCTGCGGTTTTAAACGCGGGCATGGAAATGCCAAGGGTGGATAAAATGCTGTCACCCGCCAAGGCAAACAAAAACAACACAACACCACCCACAAACATACCCTTAACCGCCATTTTATTACGGTTGCTTGGGCTCATGCCTTGGGTTAGCACCCCGAACAATGGCGCAATGCCAATGGGGTCTATCACCACAAACAGGGTGATAAAGGTACTAATTGCTATTTCTATCATCTCAGGTGTCACGAAATATCCGCTTCATCTAAACCATTTTGCCTACAGGTTGCAGTAAACGTGTTTTTTAACAAACACGCAATAGTCATTGGCCCAACACCGCCTGGAACTGGTGTTATTGCCCCTGCAACTTCCACAGCCTCGTCAAAATCTACATCACCCACCAAACGGGTTTTGCCTTCACCCTTTTCAGGGGCGGCTATGCGGTTCATGCCCACATCAATTACCGTGGCGCCGGGTTTTATCCAACTGCCTTTAACCATTTGTGGTTGACCAACAGCCGCAACCAAAATATCGGCACGTTTACATTCTCCAGCCAAATCTACCGTACGTGAATGGGCAATGGTTACGGTGCAGTTTTCCCGCAACAAAAGCTGCGCCATTGGTTTACCCACAATGTTAGAGCGCCCAACCACAACTGCTTTTTTACCGCTCAAATCGCCAAGCTGATCTTTCAACATCATCAAACAACCAAGGGGAGTGCAGGCCACCATGGCATCACCACCAGTTGCCAACAAACCAACGTTAATAAGGTGAAAACCATCAACATCCTTAGCTGGGTTAATGCTTTCCAACACCTTGGCTGAGTTCATGTGTTTTGGTAGTGGAAGCTGAACCAAAATGCCATTTACAGTGTCGTCATTATTCAATTTTTCCACCAAAGCCAACAGGTCGGCCTCGCTAGTGTCATCGGGCAATTTATGCTCGTATGAATGCATGCCAACTTCAACGGTCATTTTACCTTTTGAGCGCACATAAACTTGTGACGCAGGGTCTTCGCCAACCAAAACCACAGCTAACCCTGGGGTTATATTGTGCTTGGCTTTTAACGCGCCAACATCTTTGGCCACATCAGCTCTTAAGTTAGCCGCAAACTGTTTGCCATCAATTATTTTAGCTTTACCCATGCGACCCTCACATTTGCTTTAATTGTTTCAGAATTAGCTCTCTATTATCCTCGACCTCTATCATTTTCAAGCGATATTTTGACCCAGAAACAAGTTTAAGTTTATTTTTCGTAATCCCCAGATTTTTAGCCAAAAGATCTATTAACGCTTTGTTGGCTTTTCCCTTGTCGGGCAAGGCACGCACTCTTGCTTTTAGATATATTTTATCATCGTCACTTTTGTGCCAACCCTCAATTTTGTTCACACTTGCTTTAGGGGTAAGTCGCACAGCAATAACCACACTTGTGTCGGTTATTCTATAACCCTCAGTAATAGCCTGCTCCAAACATTTCACGGATAAGATCGCGCACAAAATATATCAGCAATATTAAAACCAAAGGCGACAAATCCATACCACCGACGGCTGGTATAATGCGCCTAATTCGCCCTAAAGCAGGCTCGGTTATACGGTGAAGGAAATGCATAAGACCCGATACAAAGCGGCTATATGCTGGCACTAAGCCAAAGGAAATTAACCACGTCATAACTATCCAGATGAAAATAAAAAATAGATAAATTTCAAAAACTTTATCTATTAACGACAATAAGGAGTTCATGCATTCGTTCCCATATTAATTCCTGTATTTTTTATATATTAGCCATAGCCCTATTGATAAAAAGGTGCAAGCAAGTTGGTTAGTGATTATTAACGCTTTATATGATAGTATTCATACGACTCGACACAAGCAATAGCCCAAGTTGAGGAAAAGCTGCGACAGAAGGCGCAAGTTTAATTATGCAAAATGCATGATTTCTAGCCAAATAGCCAATTTCTGGCATAACTGTTGCATCTTTTTATTACTGATACGCCCTTTTAGGGGGTGGTTGTATGCGCCAAAAGGCAATTTTGTCTTTAGAGCGGTATAAAAAGGAAGATTGTTATGGCGTTTTTGCCAATACCAGCGGGGATGTTCGCACCATATAACCCCAAAACAAAGTTTACCTACAAGCCTGTTGTGCTTGATGCAAACTTGCTTAGTTCTGCGTTGGAATCGCAACTGGCGGTACAAATTGCCCCTCAACTTAAAAACTTTGACGAAAGCAAGCTTCCTTCAGACCGAGATCCAAGCATTATCGCCCCGTGGCAGTTAAACTCAAATGAAGACAGTCTTGCCAGCCGCATTGCCCAAGTGCGTACTATGGACAAATTTGTTGATATCGATCCACGCCTTTCTGGCATTCAACTAGCCCAAGGCGATAAAACAAGCCAAAACCTGTTTGCTATGTACAGGGCATTAGACGCATTAAAAACCATTGCTCAATACGCGGCTGAGGCCAACACCCTTTCATCAAGCCTGCCAAGGCTGGATACCCAGTTCCAACAAGGCTTGCAAGAGATTAAAGACTTTTTGCCCACAGCAGAGCTGGGCAAGATTTCAATGTTTTTTGGTAACAGACAAAGTTCGGTTACGGCGCCAATTGGCCTTGGGTCTGATACTGCGGTATTTGAAACCAAGGTCATTCAAACTGGTACGTCTGATGATCCCCTTGCCAATATTGTTGGCAACGAGCAGTTCACCATAAAAATGGTTCACAATGGCACCACCACGGTTAATGTGAACATTGATCTGGCAAATATTACCGGCACTATTAGCGTTAATTCGGTTGTGGATTATATTAACACTGAAATTGCCGCCCAAGCCCCAACCTTTCAAACCTCGTTCGAAGTTAAAAAAGATGCAAACTATGACTTTAGCATCGGCATTAGCGGGTCATCATTGGAAACAGTAGAGTTTATTGCCGTTGCCGCTGAGCCTGCGCTTTATGTGGCTAGTGATTTTACGTCATACACCAACCCAACCGAAGTTGGCACCCTGACCAAGCTTAGCGATGCTGAAAGCATTGACCCCACAAGGGCAACATCAACCACAGTTGCGGGTACTGACACCGAAGCTACCGCCATAGCCAAACAAATTGGTATTGATGAAGCGGCGGCGGACGACAGTGAAGTAGAAGAAACAGGCGATGTGGCAGCCACCACCACAACAAGTGGCATAGCAACGGACAGTCAGGGTTTTATATATGTGCTAGGGCAAACCCAAGGCGACCTTGATGATCAATTTAACGGTGCCACTGGCAATGATGTGTTTTTAAACAAATACAACAGCCTTGGCGAGCTAGTGGACAGTAAACTGGTTGGTGCTGGTGGCGATGCCAGTGCCTATTCCATAATGGTTGATAGTAGCGACAATGTTATAATTGCCGGACAAACATCAAGCTCGCTTTTATCAACAGACGCGGTTTCTGGCTTGGACAGTTTTGTCACCAAATATGACCGCACTGGCAAAGAAATTTTCACCTATCAGCTTGATACCGTGGCTACTGACTTTGCCTCATCTCTAGCGGTTGATGCTAGCGGCGATATCTATGTTGGTGGCACAACCTCTGGCGCCATTAACTCCACATCAGGTTTTGGCGGCGTTCGTGATGGCATGATTATAAAACTTGGCGGCACCACAGGAACTGTTCTAGACACACAGTTATTGGGTGGTGCGGGTAACGAGCAAATTAAATCCATTGCTATCTCAGGCGCAGGTGGTGTGATTGTGACACTGGTTGAAGATGGCAATGCCATTATAAGAAACTTAGATGCTACCGACCTTTCGGTTGAGAACTATAACCTGTCCCTTGGCGATATTGGTAGTGGCGAGATAACAGATACCTATATAGACAACGACCAGCTTTATATTGTGGGCTATACGGACAACACCGCGCTTGATGCCGCAGGCAGTGCCACAATTGTAAATGCCCACGCAGGTGCCACCGATGGTTTTGTGTTCAGCACCCAACTTAATGCCACTGACACAACTCAAAACTACCTAACTTATGTGGGTGGTGCTGGAACCGATAAAATTAATGACGTTACTTTTGCCAATGGCAATTTATATGTGGCGGGTGGTACGTCTGGCAGTGTTAATGGCGAAACAACATCAGGCATTAATGACAGCTTCGTAGCAAGCCTAGATGCCGCAACTGGTGCGGTAAATTATGTTGAGCAGTTTGGCCAAAGCCTTGGCACAAGCGCCGCCACAGGGGTTGCATTTGTTTCCTCTGGCACCTCGGTTTTAAACAATTTAGGTCTGCCCTCTGGTCAAATTAACATTTCTGAAACCAGAACTCTGGTTGATCAAACCAGTTTGCGTACTGGCGACAGCTTTTTCATATCAGTTAATGGCGGCACAAAAAGACGCGTTACCATTGATGCCGACGACACCGTTGCCAGTTTGGTTGTTAAAATAAATGCAATTTCCACAACCTATTTAAAGGCCGAGGAAATTACTGGTGAAAACGGCGACACTCTTAAAATTTCAGCAGTTAGAGGTGCTACTATTGAGCTATTTGCCGGTGACAAGGAACGTGACGCACTATCCAAAATGGGTATGGAAGCAGGGAAAATGATGTCAGCAGAGATATTGGCCAACATTGACCCCGACCCATTTACCATAAATGATGATGACCTTGGCGGCGTGTTTTCTTTTAGTCTTAGCACTGGCTTGAACGTGTTGGACAAAACCACAGCCAAATATGCCATTACCAAGCTGGAAACAGCCATAAGCAACTTACAACGGGCATACCGTTCACTGGTTGTTGACCCGACCAAGTTGAAATTACTGGAAGACGCTAAGTTGGATAGAAGTGTAGGAACAGCACCAGCTTATTTAACAGCGAGAATTGCTAACTTCCAAGATGCTTTAAATCGTTTGCAGGGTTCAACCCAGCAATCGAGCACTAGTTTATTTACATAAAAGGTAAATATGAAACTTCTATTTAAGAAAACAGCACTTGCATCATTGCTAACTTGTGGCTTGTTATGCTCGCCTTATATCATGGCACCTAACAATGCTTGGGCCCAAGACGAAGAAGAGGTTGATACCGAGGTCAGCGTCGATAATGTTTTTGTCGAGTTTGCCCCCATAGCAGTTTCAATAATTCGTGAATACCGTATTCGTGGCATGCTTAACGTTACATTTTATCTATCGGTGGATAAGGCATCTACCGTGGACAAAATAGAAGAACTGCGACCCAAGCTTCGTGATGGTTTGATACAAAGCCTAACCCGCGTTGCTAACACACGGGTAAACCCACGCCGACCTGTTGACCTAGAGCTTATTGGTCTGTTCATGCAAAGAAGTGTTGATGAAATTTTGGGTGCTGATATGGCACAAGTGCTTATACAAAGTGCGGCCGCACAACCCAGCTAAAACATTTCTGCTTTAACTAGGCGTGCGGCCAACATTTATATCTTTTTATTCAGATTATATATTCAGGCTTTTATTAGAAGCGTTTTGTCGCCTGAATGGTAACTGAGCGACCACGACCCATAAACACATAGTTGGTCTTAGCTAAGAATGATGACCCAGCTAGCGGCGCATCGCCACCAAACTGCATTACCTTCTCGTCTGTAAGGTTACGTGCCAACACAGCCACTTCCCAACCGGTATTAGTGCTTGATAAACCAATGCGAGCATTAATTTTGGCATAACCATCTTGTTGTAACGCAGGGTCATTCGAAGCCGATGCGTTGTATGTGCTAGTGAAGAACATATCAACAGAAGTTTTAAGCTCAACACTATCATTTACAGGATAGACATGATCAACACCAATAGTTCCCTGCCAGTCAGATACCAACTGGTTGGTTTGGCCTGAGTAGTCACAGAAACCATCATCAGCCAATGGGCCATCAGGAGTTCTGCCGATGTAACACTGACCGTTGAAATATTCTTTAAACTCAAAGTCAGTATAAGCAACAGAACCACTTAGTGTCAGGTTTTGGCTTGCTTGCCAACGACCATCAACCTCTAAGCCCTTAACTTCAGCTTTTGCCGCATTACCCACGTTAAAGCCTAAAGCACCATCAAACACTGAGATTTGCATTTCATCAAACTTGGTGAAGAAAGCTGCAAAGTTAAGTTCAGCCGCACCATCAGCAAGTGATAATTTACCACCAACTTCATAGTTTGTTGCTAGCTCATCTTCAAACTGGAAGGCTTCTTCCATTGTAGCTGATGCACCCTTGTTGTTTGCACGGAAGTCAAAACCACCTGATTTACGACCACGAACCCAGTTTGCATACAACATTGTATCGTCTGATACATGGAACTGAACTTTAACATCTGGTGTAAAGTTAGTTTCTGAACGACTACCAGCAACTGGATGTTTGCCATAAACAAGTGAAAGTGGGGCAAAGCTATCTAGCATATTTGATGAACCAATTCTAAATGCTGCTGCATAAAAATCTGGTGAAAATAGCTGAATGCCTTCTAATGGGCTGCCATCAATTTGTGTAATGGTCAGGTTACGAGCACCATCTTTTGTTTCGTGGGTTAAGCGACCACCAAACTGGAAAGTAACACGATCACTCAGATCATAGCTTAATTGTGCAAAGGTAGAATATGTCTCGGCATCAACAGTTGCTTCCCTTGGGCCAGCAGTGTTAGCAAACAAGTCACCAACAGTTGTGCCTGCAGGTAATGCGCCGCCGCCAATTAGCGCATCAACAATTGGTGCTAACTGCGGGTGTCCACTAAGAACGGGAACAAGGGCTGAGCTACCATCAATAATAATTCTGTCCTTAAATTCATGGCTACTGCTTTGGTAATATGCACCAAGAGTATAATTAAATTTCTCACCACCTGGTGAGGGAATTCTAATTTCTTGTGAATACTGTTTATAGTCTTCTTCTAAAGGTAGTGAGAAAACATTTGCGCCAGTGAAGTCACAATCACAATTGTCACTATATGAGAACCCTGAATAGCCACTAGTGGCTGTAACATCATGGTCACCCAACTGCCAATCAAGACCTAAAACAATCTCTGTTTGCTTGTTAAAGCTGAAATCACCGTTTGAATGACGGTTGCCGTCAATGACTTGGTCAAGAGCTGAAGCGTCCTGCCCTAAACCAAGAACCAAAATTTGACCATATGTAAGGCCAGTAAATGATGGATGGGTTGACGGGTTGGGGTTAGCAATTTCAATGTTACGACCAATTGTGTCAAACTCGCTGCGCTCAACCTTCAAGCGAACAGAGAATGTATCGCTTACGTCTAGCTCAGCAGTACCACGAAGTGTCCAGTCTTCTTGTTGTGGCTCGGAACGGTTTAGTGTTGTGTTGGTCAAATAACCATCAAAGTCATGGTAACGACCAGCAACACGAACTTTTAAATTATCTGTTATAGGGCCAGAAACAACCAATGAAGCTGTTTTTTCTTGGTCAATGGTTTCATAACCAACATTTGCATAACCTTCAAACTCATCTGTAGGCCTTGCAGATACAATATTAACCGCACCAGCAACACTGTTTTTACCAAACAAAATTGGTTGGGGTCCACGAAGAACCTCAATACGCTCTACATCAAAAAATGGAGCGCGCGCTTGTTGTGAGCGACCATGGTGAATGCCATCAACAAACATACCAACAGACTGTTCAAAGCCTTGGTTAATGCCTGAACCAATACCACGGATAAACACGTTAGTACCAATACCTGTTTCTGTTATTGAAAAGTTAGGTATGGCAAACTGAATGTCGTCCATACGTGTCATTGCCTGTTCTTGCATTTTTGCACCAGAAATTGCAGCAACAGATACAGGAACATCACTAAGTGACTGCTCTCTTTGTTGTGCTGTAACAACAACTTCTTCTAAAACAACACCATCAGCCAGTACATTGCCCGCAGGTATCATTACACCCAAGCATACAGTCCCTAGTAACAGTGACTTTGCTGAGTAAAACCCAAATTTATTCATTACTTCCTCCCAAATGACCTTTTGGCCATTAACATTTTTTATATAATTACATCAGTTTATTACCCATAAACCTCTTGAATCGAAGCCATCATTACAGATTTTTGATGTCAGGCCAAGCATTTACGGTAAAAAATTGGCTCATTCCCTAAAGAAAATTTAATTAGTGTGCTTCTTGCCAATTATCACCAACACCACAATCAACCGTAAGTGGCACGGTAATATCAACCGCAGGAAGTGCCGCCGCCTCCATTGTCTTAGTAATAATCTTCTTGGCGGCATCCACATCGGCCTCAGGCACTTCAAAAATTAATTCATCGTGTACTTGCAATAGCATTTTGACCGAACTTAGTTTGGCGTCTGCCAAAGCTTTCGGCATTTGGATCATTGCCCGCTTAATAACATCCGCGGCTGAGCCTTGTATTGGGGCGTTAATTGCGGCCCGCTCGCCGAAGGCACGGCGCATCGGGTTTTTGTCATTTATCATGGCCATATGACAACGGCGACCAAACACGGTTTCCACATATCCATGCTCATGGCAAAAAGCTTTGGTGTCTTCCATGTATTTTTGAATGCCGGGGAAGCGCTCAAAATACGCTTTAATATAATCTGCCGCCTGACCCTTTGAAATGTCCAGTTGCCGCGCCAGACCAAAAGCTGAAATGCCATAAATAATGCCAAAATTAATCGCCTTTGCTTGGCGGCGCACATCTGCTGGCATGCCCTCAATAGGTACTCCAAACACCTCAGACGCGGTCATGGCATGAATATCCAGCCCTTCATGAAACGCTTTTTTAAGTTGCTTAATGTCGGCGATATGCGCCAAAAGCCTAAGCTCAATTTGGCTATAATCGGCGGCAATTAGCTTGTTACCCGCCTCGGCCACAAAGGCACGTCTTATTTTTCGCCCTTCTTCACTGCGAATAGGAATGTTTTGAATGTTGGGATCGCTACTGGCTAAACGCCCTGTTGAGGTGCCTGCCATAGAAAACGACGTATGCACCCGCCCTGTTTGGGGGTTAATATCTTTTTGCAATCTATCGGTATATGTGCTTTTCAGCTTAGCCAATTGGCGCCACGATAATACCTTGATGGGAAGTTCGTGCCCCTCAGCTACCAATGCCTCCAACACATCAACACCAGTTTTATAAGCACCAGTTTTACCCCGTTTGCCACCGGGCAAAGCAAGATCGTCAAACAGCACTTCGCCTAATTGTTTCGGAGACGCAACGTTAAATTCTCGACCTGCTAATTTGTGAATATCAGCCTCTAAAACCACCAAACGTTCCGCAAAGTCATTAGACAGGCGCTTCAACAGGTCAAGATCAACCTTCACGCCTCGGCGCTCCATATCCATTAACACCTGTGCCAATGGGCGTTCCAAGGTCTCATAAACGGTTGTCATGCTTTCCTTAACAAGCCTTGGTTTTAAAACATTGTATAGTGACAGGGTAATATCCGCGTCTTCTGCGGCATAGGTTGTGGCCTTATCCAACGGCACTTGATCGAAGGTTATTTGCGATTTGCCCGAACCCGCAACCTCTTTAAATGGAATGGTATCGCGCCCTAAGTGCAGCCCTGACAATTCGTCCATGCCATGCCCATGGGAGCCACAATCCAAAACATACGAAATAAGCATGGTGTCATCTATGCCGCAAATATTAACACCTTCATTGGCTAAAATTTGCGCATCGTACTTTATATTTTGTCCAATTTTTAAAATAGACGGGTCTTCTAAAATTGGTTTTAGCTCTGCCAACACCGCATCAACCGACAGCTGTTTTGGCACTTCTTTTTCTAAATCCAGAGAAAACAAATCGCCATCCCCGCCAGATAAAAGACCGTGGCGCAGGGGAATGTAACACGCTTTTCGTTCAGCAACCGAAAGTGAAATGCCAACCAGTTTCGCCGCCATGGCATCAAGCGAAGTTGTTTCAGTATCAACCGCCACAACACCTTTGGCCGCAATATCTGCACACCATTTTTTAAGCGCAGTCATGTCTTGAATACATTCATATTCAACAGGTTCTTCCGGTGCTGACACTTTGTCATCAACAGCGTCACCATTGCCGTGCCGCGATACCACACGAGCGCGCAATGCTTTAAATTCCATCTCATCAGCAAATGCCAACAGCTTGTTCACATCTAGTTTTTTAAGGATAAAGTCATCAAGCGTTTCAACGGTTTGCACATCAGTTTTTAACGTTACCAAACGCTTACTTATACGGGCCAAGTCTTCATTGTCTATTAGGCTTTGGCGGCGTTTTGGCTGTTTAATTTTTTCAACATTTTCAAACACTGCATCCAGATCGCCGTATGTATTTATCAACTCAGCCGCAGTTTTTATGCCAATGCCAGGAACACCTGGCACATTGTCCGCACTATCACCCGCCAGTGCTTGCACATCTATTACCCGCTCTGGGCCAACGCCAAATTTTTCCTGCACCTCAGCCTCATAAATATGGCGGCCTTTCATGCTATCAAACATAGAAATATTATCGCCAACAAGCTGCATCAGGTCCTTATCGCTTGAGATGATAGTAACCTTAAAACCCTTGGCCTGCGCCTCTTTGGCATAGGTGGCTATCAGGTCATCAGCCTCATAATTTACCATTTCGACTGATGGCACGCTGAACGCTCTGGTGGCATCTCTTATTAAAGGGAATTGCGGCACAAGGTCTTCGGGGGCGGGCGGTCTGTGCGACTTATACTCTTTGTAAAAATCGTTTCTAAATGACTTGCGGGCGGTGTCAAAAATTACGGCAAAATGGGTTGGTTTTTCGCCATCATGCAAATCTTGCAAAAGCTTCATAAGCATGTTGGAAAAACCCAACACTGCATTTATGGGCGTGCCATCGCTTCTAGGGTTTGACCTAACAGCATAATAAGCCCGAAATATATAACCAGAACCATCTACCAAATATAGATGTTTTTGCGGCTCAGCACTTTCCATATTAAATCCCTGTTGCCCCTAATGTGAGCAAGGCGCTAAGCCTATCTTTTATCGCACGCACTGCCAGTTTTAATGTAGCTTTTACCACAATACGTACAGCTAGCCTGACCAGATGCATCCATTGACAAATACACACGGGGGTGGCCTAACGAACCAACGCCGCCATCACATGAAACTGTTGCCTGTTCGCAATAAACTACATCAGGCTGGGCTATTGTTTGTTTTTTACTGGAATTCTGTGCCATTTTTCACCGTTTTCTAATCTGATAATAATGTTAATTATATGCATTGTTATAGCCAAGCGCCAAGGGCGTGACAATAAGAGAAGTCCACATTATATTTTATATCTCGCAATTGACCATAATGTCTTTGAATGATACCCACCTATTGCATGCTGTGAACTACAAACTATATACTAAGCAAGCTGGCCATATATTAAGCAAGCGAGCCATATACAAGCAAACAGGTAAAGGATATTTGACGGTGAGCACAGATCTGGCGATTGAAGTAAAAAATTTAGATAAAACATATGCCGCTAGCGGGCAAGCCGCCCCCAAGCACGCGTTAAAGTCTATAAACCTCAACATTCCTCGTGGTTCTATATTTGGATTGCTTGGCCCTAACGGTGCGGGCAAATCAACCTTCATCAATATTTTAGCGGGGCTGGTTAACAAGACATCTGGTTCGGTTAATGTTTGGGGCTTTGATCTGGATAAAAACCCCAGAAACGTCAGTGCCAACATTGGCGTTGTGCCACAAGAACTGGTTTTGGATGCCTTTTTCACCCCCAGAGAAGTGCTTGACCTGCAAGCGGGTCTTTACGGTATTCCTGAAGAAAAAAGAATTACCGACGAAATTTTAAAACTTATTCAGCTTGAAGATAAAGCCGAGGCCTATGCCCGCACGCTATCTGGCGGCATGAAAAGACGGCTTATGGTTGGCAAGGCCATGGTTCACACCCCGCCAATTTTAATTTTGGACGAGCCCACAGCTGGTGTGGATATTGAGCTACGACAACAATTGTGGGAAAATGTTCGCACCCTTAACAAACAGGGCGTAACTGTTGTTCTGACCACCCATTATTTAGAAGAGGCCGAAGAACTGTGTGATGAAATTGCCATTATTAACCATGGCAATGTGGTTGCGTGTGAGAAAACCACTGACCTGCTTTCCAGAATTGATGAAAAGAAAATTATTATCAAATCAAGCAATGCCCCAGATGAAATTCCACCTGCCCTGCAAAAACTTAACGTTAAGCAAATTGATGGTGAGACCTATTCACTACAGGTGAACAAGTCCACAACAGGCATGCAAGATATTATCGATGCATTTGGCACGGCAGGGATAAAAATTGATGACCTCTCAACCATCGATACCGACCTTGAAGACATATTCCTGCAAATAACCAGACAGTCTTAATGTAAGGGTTTGATGTTTTGGATGGCTTTTTTGACATATTAATTATTGGCTCTGGTGCGGCAGGGTTATCCCTTGCCCTGCAAACCGCCGACAATGCCAAGGTTGCCATTCTTTCAAAAGGTGACCTGTCTGCAGGCTCTACCAGTTGGGCGCAGGGCGGCATTGCCGCCGTTCTTGGTGAAGACGACACCATACAATCCCACATTGAAGACACGCTAGTTGCGGGTGATGGCCTGTGCGATGAAGACACCGTAAGCTTTGTGGTGCGTGAAGGGCATAAAGCAATTGATGACCTTATCAAAAACGGTGTGCATTTTTCAAAAAACAACAAAATGGAAGATGGTTACGGCTATCACCTAACCCAAGAAGGCGGACACAGCCACAGACGGATTATTCATGTGGATGATGCCACTGGTGCGGCGGTACAAACAACATTAGAAGAAAAAGTTCTTAAACACCCCAACATAACCGTATTTGAAAACCATATTGCCATTGACCTTATTACCAATCGTAACTTGGTTGAATATGCATTGGGCGGTGACGAAACCTGTTTTGGCGCATATGTCTTCGATATTAAGGCTGAAAAAACAAAAACCATTAGTTCACGCACAACGGTTCTTGCCACAGGTGGTGCCAGCAGGGTTTATCTCTACACATCCAACCCAGATGGCTCCACTGGCGATGGAATTGCCATGGCTTGGCGTGCTGGTTGCGAGGTTGCCAACATGGAATTTAACCAATTCCACCCAACTTGCCTTTTTCACGCTGAAGCAAAGTCTTTTTTAATTTCTGAGGCCTTGCGAGGCGAGGGTGCAAAACTTTTACTGCCCTCGGGCGAGCAGTTTATGAAAAGATACGATCCACGGGCAGAATTGGCTCCAAGGGACGTTGTAGCACGCGCAATTGACGCTGAAATGAAGAAGTTGGGCCTAGATTTTGTATATTTAGATATCTCGCACCGAAGCCAAGATTTTATAATTGGACAATTTCCAAATATTTATCGGCGCTGTCGTGAGCTGGGTTTTGACATTACAAAAGAGCCAATTCCAGTGGTTCCAGCAGCGCATTATACTTGCGGGGGAGTTGTTACAGATTTAGATGGGCGAGCCAACTTAGATAACTTATATGCCATAGGCGAAACCTCGTATACAGGTCTTCATGGGGCCAATCGCATGGCTAGCAACTCACTACTAGAATGCTTGGTATATGCATCATCAGCCGCCAAGCATATCGTTGAAAACATTGACAAAATTGCCAATCCACCCGCTATCAGATTATGGGACGAAAGCAATGTTGTTGATAGTGATGAAGAGGTAGTCGTCTCGCACAACTGGAAAGAGCTGCGTCACCTTATGTGGGACTATGTTGGCATTGTTAGAACCGACAAAAGACTGGAGCGCGCCCTTCGCCGCATCGAAATGTTGGAGGGTGAGATACAAGATTACTATGGCAACTTCCACATCACAAAAGACCTCTTGGAACTACGTAACATTGTCACCACAGCCGAGCTAATTGTTAGGTGCGCAATGGCTAGAAAAGAGTCAAGAGGACTTCACTACACAACCGACTATCCTGAAACCTTGGCCGAGGCAAAAAATACTATCCTTACCCCAGAAAAACAATAATAAACCACGGCCACGCCACCCACCATTATTTCACCTGCTCCTCACAGAAAAAACCACACTATCATAACACGGCCAAAGTTGTGCCGCGCAAAATATACCTACTATCTACATGAATTTACACAATATTTATTTGCAACACACGTCAACCAACACCATTTTAACCCAACCCCAAACACACCACAAAACCCCAACAACAAAACATCTGGTCATCCTCACCCTCCAAATCACCCTAAAAACTAAGGTTTAATTGTCCGGCATAACTTTTTAGGCCTTTTGCGGCTTATTTTGCTGTTCGTAACCATGTGATAGTTTTAAAAATTAATCGGCACTATTAAACAAATCCCAAAGCAAAATCACTTTTTCTTTGCATATACGATGTAATTGACTATGGTTCGCCACCAACAATAAGCACCCGTAGCTCAGCTGGATAGAGCGCTGCCCTCCGAAGGCAGAGGTCGTGGGTTCGAATCCCGCCGGGTGCACCACTTTCTACCACTTTTTTCTATGCTTTACAATGACTTAAGCCCCTGCGCCCAAATGCCGCATTGGACACCATCACCCTATGATTGTAAGCTGAAGCGCATCTGAAGCGCATATTTGGAGTTATAGTTGTGGATAAGGCTGAATTTATATCTTTTTTTAAATTTCGAGATAATATTTTTATTAACAATGGTCTATATACAAAGATTGAATTACTCC
>DAOWAS010000089.1 GCA_030634465.1 Alphaproteobacteria bacterium
AATTTATCCCAGCAACAATATCCACATTCCTTGAAAAAAATGGAAATGGATTCATACTTGAGGTTGGTCCAATCACAGCAACAATATTGGATGATTTGATCTTCGATAAATAATCCTCAATTCCTCCACATATTAATGTGGATCCGGTGATAATAATGATGTAACGGTATCAGGGGCAACGCTCACTGGCACAGGTACTACAAATAATTGGCCTAATGGTGATGCCGCTTTAAAAATATCGGGTACAGGAAATTCAATTACCATAGATAGTTCATCCGTGATTTCAGGACAATACCATGGTGTAATGGGGTCAAGTTCTATGGCTAACATTATAGTTAACAGCTTTGTCAACAATGGGTTTATTGAAGGACTAGGGGCAGAGAGTTATGGTGTGTCTATAAATGGCACCGCTAATTCTTTTATCAATAATGGGGGAGCTACCATTGTTGGTAATTTTACTGGACTTAGAGTAGACCGTGAAGAAAATCTTGATTTTGCAATAACTAATTCTGGCACAATTAAATCTTTAAATCATATTGCCTTGGTCACAACTGCTCAAAACCCCTCTAGCATACCAATTACTGTTGCTGCTACTCTAACAAATACAGCTACAGGACTTATTGAGGGTAAAAGTGCTGGTTTACTTTTCTTTCATTTTGGAAGCCCTGAAATTCATAATCATGGCACCATAAGAAGTATTAGTGGTTGGGGAATTCAAATCTCATCACCTGAAACAACAACAATATACAATTATGATGGGGGTTTGATTGAAGGTGGAACCGTTGGAATTTCAGGTAACTCAGGTAATGAAATTCTGATTAATCAGGGTTCTATCATTGGTCAAATAGATTTTGGTGCTGGAAATGATAACGTTACAAATTCTGGCACCATAACTGGTGATATTGACCTAGGCGATGGCAGTGATGTTTTTGAGAATATTGGCACCATAACGGGTGATGTATCCCTAGGTGATGGGGACGATAGTTTTAATCTGAAAAAAATAGGTGAAATAACAGGCTCTGTGGATGCAGGCCTTGGCACTGATACCCTACTTCTTTCTTCAGATGTAACTTATAATGGCTCATTTGTGGGTTTTGAAAGATTAACAGTACTAGGTGACACAGTTACGTTGACAGGGACGCAGACATATAGTGCAGGGGTTACATTGGCATTCAGCGCTGGACTAACCAATGATGGCACATTGACCGCAGATATTACAGGTGATGACAATACTAATATTCTAATAAATAATGGCACCATAACTGGTAACATTGACCTTCGTGGTGGGGACGACATATATGCTATCAATGGCACAGTATCAACCGTTGTTGATGGTGGTGCGGGCACCGATACAGTTCAGTTTGAAACTGTCATTCCCGACCCAACTTTATATACAAATTTTGAAATTTTAGAAAAAACTGGTGGGGGTGCTTTTGACCTAACGGCAGACGCGGTTTTAGGCTCTTTAAGCGCTGGTGAGGGTGACCTAGCAATTAATGCCAACATAACAGCAGATATTACCGTACAGGCTATTGGTACATTAATGGGCTCAGGAACTATTATTGGTGATGTGGTTAATGGTGGTTCATTAGCACCCGGCAATTCTGTTGGCACCCTAAACATTACAGGGGCATATACACAATCTGCCACGGGGTCATATGATTTAGAAATAGAAGGCACAAATGGCGACCAGTTAAATATTACAGGTACAGCCACGTTAGATGGCACCCTTAATGTGTCACTTACACTGTCAGACACTGACATGCCAGACACCCAGGGAATTACCTTCATTAACACAACTGGCGGGGTAACAGGCAAGTTTGCCACTGTTAATGCATCGGTCACTCAATTTTTTAGGGTTAGCCTTGCTTATAGTGACAAAACTGTGCAATTGATATTACAACGATCTAACTTCCTACAACCATTTATGACCACGCAACAAGCCGCCATTGCAAGAACCCTTGACCTGATCAGCCCTTCATCGGTTGGCGTAACGCCTTCATTTATAAAAGCACTTAGGTTTACTGAGCGCACCGCCGCAGGGGCAGTGCTTGACCAGTTGCCATCACTAGCCGCTGCCAACCTAGCCACACCAGTTTATGCTGCAAGGCATGCGTTTATTGGTAGCATGGTTGACGAAGCACAAAACTTTGCTTCTGGAAATTACGAAACTGGTAAATGGACATCATTTGCCACTGGTTTTGGACAGTTTGGCGATGTTGAAGGCTCAACCACAAGCTCTGGTCTTAGTTATTCAATGGGTGGCGCGGTAATGACTTCTATTTACGGCATTAATGAAAACACCCGCGTAGGTTTCGCTGTTGGTGGCGCTGGCAGCTCTATGGATATAACTAGCCAAGTTGATAGCAACAAACACAAATCAGTACAAACAGCAGCCTTTGCCCATTGGTCACAAAACAACTTCAGCCTAATGGGTGCCGTTGGCGCTTCATTTGAAAGTTTTGATTTAGAGCGCGCAGTTGTATTAGGCAGTTTTTCTGAAAAAGCGAATACAGACGTTACTGGCTACAGCGTATCAGCCCATGTCGAGGGACGCTATGATATAAATATTGGCAAATTAAAATTAAGTCCAACAGCATCAGTGCAAATATCTCGCTTTGAACGCGGCGAATATGCAGAAACTGGACTTGATAACCTTGGCCTTACTGTCGCTAGCCAAGGGCTAAGCTCAACGCGAGCATCATTGGGCATGGCGACCAACTACAGCTTCACAACAAGCAACGGCAATAAAATAATCCCTCATTTCTCTGCATATTGGGACCAAGAGCTAGGCGAAAAACAACGTATTATAGATGCCGCATTTATTGCCGACCCAACAACCCGCTTTGCCATAACTGGTCAGTTGACAGACCGCCATTCTGGTCGTTTTGAAGGTGGTGTTGGAATGTATTTTAACAACAACTTCGGTGCCTCGTTAGGATATAAAGGTACAATTGGCTCGCACGCAACTTCCCATCAAGTTTCCGCGCGCTTGAGGTGGACTTGGTAACAAGCATTTTTACACCAATTAAGGGCTTTACAGCGGGCGAAATACATAGAGTGTTTCGTCTGTTGCTTGTTATGGTTTTGTTACCATTAAATGCCACGGCACAAACACACGAAACCCAGAGGGTTATTGTTCAAAACCCACTTGTTGCCGCAAGTCAGCTAATTGAAAATGGTTATATAGAACAAGCTCAGGCAATTCTTGATGCTGTTGATCAACTAAACGAAGCCGAAAAAGCCAAGCTAGATAGCACAGAGATAAGTTTTTTACTTGGTCGCATTGCCTATGCTAGGCAGAATTACAACAAAGCCGCCGATATATTTAGTGCCATTCTCTATGACCAGCCAAACTTAGCCCGTGTTAGATTAGAGTTAGCGCGGGTATATTTCTCTTCACAAAAACATAGGCAGGCAGAAGAGCATTTTAAATACTCTCTTAGTGACAACCTTCCTGATGCTACAAACGATAATATCATTAGTTTCTTAAGGCGTATTGATGATGCTAAACTTTGGCGCTATCGATTTGATTTTTCTATCGCCCCAAACAGCAATATCAACACCGCAACAGATGCTGAAACTGTAAATATTTTTGGGCTACCATTCTCCCTAAGCGATGATGCCAACTCTAAGTCTGGTGTGGGAGTAAAAGCTTCAGCTAGTGTTGAGTTTAGACCAACTATTAAGGAGGGGGTTAGGTTACAATCTAATCTTAATATCCAACGAACAGAATATGACGGTGGGAATTTTGATGACACAATTGTTTCAGGCTTTATAGGTCCCAGCATTAAGTTAAATAATTCCACCCTCAATATTGGAGCTAGCGGTTTTAGACATTGGTTTGGTAATGATGGCTTCAACCGTGCTGTTGGTGCCACAATAAATTACCGAACACGGTTTAACTCAAGATTAGAAACCTCAATTAACCTCACTGCACAAAATATAAAGTATGACAGATCGCCTGAAAAAGATGGCACCCTAATATCTATAAACACCCAAACCAACTACGCCTTAGATGGAGCTAAGTCTATAGGTCTAATAGTTGGCTATAATAAGAATAGTGCTAAGGTTAAATATGAAGAAAACATAACATACCAATTAGGGGCATCATTTTCTCAAAAACTACAGAACGCGCTTTCATTATACGTTAGCGGCTATGTTAATATAAGCAATTATGATGATATTCACCCTTCATTTGCAATCAAAAGAAGTGATAAATTATATTCTGTGAATGTAGAGCTATCCAAACGTGATGTTTTTATCTTTGGTATGATCCCGGTTATTCGTTATGGCTATACCAACAACAATTCGAACATTGCCCTTTATAATTACTCAAGACACCAAGCTGGGTTTGGTTTAGTGAAGTTGTTTTAGCATATACCACCCTCTTTTGCTGTTAACGCCCTGCACCGTATAATCCAAAACCTTAACAATACTGATGCAATATAAAATCCTTGCCGCTATGCTCGAGGAACGTGTATTAATTAAATAACGGGAAATGCACTAGAAATGCACTAGAAATTCCATGTGACAGACAGGATAGCTATGTCAAATGACAGGAACACAGTTTGTTTGGAAATTTCAGATTTTAGCAAATTACTTGCACTGCTAAAATCACAAGGACACTTGTTAGTTGGCCCCACCAAGGCCAACAACGCTATTGTTTACGAAGAAATTGAGAACATAGAAAGCTTACCCATTGGCTGGACAGAAGAACAAGAAGCTGGAACTTACGCCCTAAGAAAACGCGAAGATAAGGCTTTGTTCGGTTATAATGTTGGCCCCCATTCATGGAAAAAATTCCTGTTCCCGCCCAGTGAACCCATACTAAAACTAACAAAAACAAAAGATGGCTTTAAGGTTTTGGATGACGACTATACCACTCCTAAATATGCGTTTATCGGGGTGCGTTCGTGCGATTTGCACGCTATTCAAATACAAGACCGCGTCTTTACAGGTGATACCCACAAAAACCCACGCTACCAAAGCCGCCGCGAAAACGCGTTTATAGTTGCCATAAATTGCGGACAGGCAGCAAACACCTGTTTTTGCAGTTCCATGAAAACTGGCCCAAAGGTGGAAGCTGGATTTGACATAGCCCTCACCGAAATTATTAATGACAAGGATCATTATTTTACTGCCGAGGCGGGCAGTGAACGAGGCAACGAAATTCTAAAAAGCATTCCCCACAGACACGCCACAGACACAGACCTGACAAAAGCAGATGAGTGCACAGCAAGGGCCTCAAGCGAAATGGGGCGCAAGCTTGATACCACAGACATTAAAAACCTGTTTTATGAAAACTATGACAATCCAATATGGGAAGATGTGGCAAAACGTTGCCTTTCGTGTGCTAATTGCACCTTGGCCTGCCCCACCTGTTTTTGCTCTAAAATAGAAGACACCACTGACCTTACAGGCGAACACGCCGAACGTTGGCTAAGTTGGGACAGTTGCTTTAGTGCCGACTTTTCCTATATCCACGACACCACTATCCGTTCATCAACCAAGTCACGTTACCGCCAGTGGATTACCCATAAACTAGCAAGCTGGATTGATCAGTTTGACACCTCAGGCTGTGTGGGTTGTGGCCGCTGCATTACATGGTGCCCTGTGGGCATAGACATCACCGCTGAAGTAAAAAAACTGCGCCACAATGATGGTAATGATGATGATGTGAAAGGGGTGAGCAATGGTCAAAACTAAAAACCAATTACCTGCCCACCCCTACCACCCGCTTCCTTTTATTATCAAAGAAATAAAAGAGGAAACCCCCTGTTGCCACACACTGGTGGTGGAACCCAAAGACCAACAGGTTTCCGCTTCATTTGAGGCTGGGCAATTTTATATGCTTTATGTTTTTGGTCACGGCGAGGTGCCCATTTCAGTAAGTGGCAACCCTGATATTAAAGGGCAACTTAGCTTTACCATTATAGATGTGGGCAGCATTACGGCGGCACTGTGTGCTTTGAGCGTTGGCGACACCATCGGTTTGCGCGGGCCGTTTGGCAGTAGCTGGCCCATCAAAACCGCAGAAAATAAAGAGCTATTAATAATCGCAGGGGGGCTTGGTCTGGCACCTTTGCGTCCTGTCATTCATCACGCTTTGCATAATGAAAAATATTTCAAACAAACAAGCCTGCTACTTGGGGCGCGCTGTCCTGAAAACATATTGTTTCAAGATGAACATAAGCAGTGGGCTACAAAGCTAAATATGGCCATGACAGTTGATGATGACGCTGGCTGTGACTGGCAGGGTAATGTTGGTGTGGTAACTGAACTTATTACTGACAAAAATATTGATACCAAAAACAGCATTGCCATGATTTGCGGCCCTGAAATTATGATGCGCTTTGCCGCCCACGCTTTGCTTGATAAGGGCATGGCGGCGTCTGATATTTATGTTTCAATGGAGAGAAATATGAAATGCGCGTTGGGGCATTGTGGTCGTTGCCAATACGGACCATATTTTATCTGCAAGGACGGCCCTGTTTTCAGCTTCGATCAGGTTGAGCATTTATTTAAGGTAGGGGAAGTTTAAATGACTGCGAACCCCAAACTGGCGGTATGGAAATTTGCTTCCTGCGATGGTTGTCAGCTCTCCCTTATTAATTGTGAGGACGAACTGCTGAAGTTGGCGGGCAAAATACAAATATCAAACTTTCCCGAAGTTTCCCGCGCATTTGAACCCGGGCCTTATGATCTTTCTCTGGTTGAGGGGTCTATTACCACGCCGCAAGATGCCGAGCGCATAAAAGAGGTGCGCAAACAGTCAAAATATTTAGTTACCATTGGTGCCTGCGCCACTGCAGGCGGCATTCAGGCTTTGCGTAATTTCGCTGATGTGAACGAGTATATTGATATTGTTTATGCCAACCCTAGCTACATCAGCACACTGGAAAATTCCACCGCCATTGCCGATCATGTTAAGGTTGATTTTGAATTGCGCGGTTGCCCCATAGACAAACAGCAATTGCTCGAAGTTGTTAATGCCTTTCTGCACAACCGCAAACCAAACATCCCCCACTATAGTGTTTGCATTGAGTGCAAAAAGCGCGGCACCCCGTGCATTATGGTTATGGGCACACCCTGCCTTGGCCCTGTGACACAGGCGGGTTGCGGTGCCATTTGCCCGGCATATAATCGTGGCTGTTATGGTTGTTTTGGCCCTGCTGAAACAGCAAACACAGAACATCTCGCCGAATGGTTGATGCATAAAGGCATGCTTAAAGAAAATTGGGTCAGGCTTATGCGTAGCTTTAACGCAGACGCGCCAGAATTTAAAAAAGAGAGCAAGCGTCATGAGTAAAAAAACCAAAACCATTAAGGTTAACTATCTTGCCCGGGTTGAGGGCGAAGGCGCAATGTTTTTGAAAATTAAGGATGGCAAGGTCGAAGATGTTCAGTTGAAAATATTCGAACCGCCGCGCTTTTTCGAAGGTCTGTTACGTGGGCGCAAGTTTGATGAAGCACCAGATATTACCGCCCGCATTTGCGGCATTTGCCCTGTTGCCTACCAAATGAGTGCGGTTCACGCCATGGAAAATGCCTTCGGTGTTAGTGTGGGCGGGTCATTGCGCGAATTGCGCCGCCTGCTTTATTGTGGCGAGTGGATATCCAGCCACACCTTGCATATTTACATGCTGCATGCCCCAGACTTTTTGGGGTATGAAAGTGCCATCCACATGGCGAAAGACCACCCCGCAGAAGTTGAACGTGGGCTGCACCTTAAAAAAATTGGCGACGAGATAATGTCTTTCATTGGTGGCAGGGAAATTCACCCCATAAACGTTAAGGTTGGCGGTTTTTTCAAAACTCCTACCAAAAAAGAAATGCACGATTTTCGCGCCACTGTTGAGAAAGCCCGCGACATGGCGGAGGAAACAGTAAACTGGACATCTGGTTTTAACTTTCCCGACTTTGAGCAGGATTACACCTTTGTCGCGTTAAAACACGCTGATGAATATCCCATGAATGAAGGCCGCATTGCCTCCAACAAAGGGCTTGATATAACAGCGGCTAGCTATGACGATTACTTTGAAGAAATTCATGTTAAACACAGTAACGCCCTGCACTGTGTTATGAAGGCGGACGGTAGCTCTTACCATGTGGGGCCAATGGCGCGTTACGCCCTGAACTTTGACCGCCTGCCAGCAAATATTCAGAAAAAAGCCAAAGAATGTGGCTTAGGCAAGGTTTGTAACAATCCGTTTAAAAGCATTATTGTCCGTAGCTTAGAGGTTCTTTATGCTTGTGAAGAAGCCTTGCGGATTATTGATAACTATAGCGAGCCTGAAGCCCCATTTGTTGAGGTACAAGCAATTGCCGCCGTGGGTTATGCCGCAACCGAAGCCCCGCGCGGCATTTTATACCACCGCTATGAAATAAGTGAAAATGGCGACATTCTTGATGCTGATATTATTCCACCAACATCGCAAAACCAGAAAATGATTGAAGATGATCTGTGGAAACTGGTGACACAATATATAGATCAACCAGATGAAGTTATAAAATGGCATGCTGAACAAGCTATTCGCAATTACGACCCTTGCATTTCCTGCGCCACCCATTTTCTTAAACTGGATGTGGAACGGTTATGAGCGCAAAAACCCTCATTATAGGAATAGGCAACCGTTACCGCGGTGACGATGCCCTTGGCTGTATTGTTGCCGATCAACTAAACCCATTGGCCTCGCCCGACGTTGAGGTTATCAACCACGACGGCGAGCCAGCATCATTAATAGACCTGTGGCAAGACAGGTCATTTGTAATTATGATTGATGCTGTTTCCTCTGCCACCGAAGCAGGAACCGTTCATTATATAAATTTACAAGAACATGGCTTGCCTGACAATTTTCGCAGTTTTTCAACCCACGCATTTGGCATTGCTGAGGCCATAGAACTAGCGCGCGTGTTAGGTAAACTGCCGCCAAAAATAGTTTTTTACGGGGTGGAGGGAAAATCATTTGCCGCCGCCCAAACC
>DAOWAS010000096.1 GCA_030634465.1 Alphaproteobacteria bacterium
AATGGCAAGGGTTTTGGGGGATGAGCGTGATGTGGCGGTGTGCCGCGAGCTAACCAAGCTGTATGAAGAGGTGCGCCGTGGTACTTTAGGGCAATTAAGTAAAGAATATGCCGAAGAGCCCGCGCCAAAGGGCGAGGTTGTGGTGGTTGTTGGCCCGCCAAAGCAAGAAAAGGCGGGTGATCAGGATATTGAAGATGCACTTCGTTTCGCACTCGAAACATTATCGGTAAAAGAGGCGGCCACAGCAACGGCATTTACCATGGGAATACCGCGCAAAAAGGCCTATAAAATGGCTTTAGACATAAAAAATGAGTAAAAACAGCCCAAATTACACAAAAAAGCGGCAAAAAGCACATAGTCGCGGTATTAGGGCAGAGGTTACGGCGGCAATATGGCTGAACCTAAAGGGTTACAGGGTTTTGCAGCGGCGCTATAAAACCCCATTGGGCGAAATTGATCTGGTGGTAAAGCGGGGCAAATCCATTGCCTTTGTTGAGGTAAAAGCAAGACAAAGCCGTGATGAAGCCGCATATGCCATAACTGAGCGGCAAAAAAAGAGAATTGAGGGTGCCGCTAAGGTGTTTTTGGGCAACCACCCGCATTTTTCTGAATATTTTTGCCGTTTTGATGCGGTTCTGGTTGCACCAATGCACTTGCCTACCCATATTACAAATGCATGGTAGAAATAAGTAAGAATAAGTAGAAATAAATCGATAGTGAGGAACTGATTAATGTCAAAGCAACCCATTAGTGTGGCCATTCAAATGGACCATATAAAAGACGTTGATATTAATGCCGATAGCACATTTGCGCTGGCTGTAGAGGCGCAAAAACGCGGGCATAAATTGTACCACTATCAAGCGCAAAACCTAAGCTTTGAAGATGGTAAGGTGCGGGCTAAGGCTGAACAGTTAAGGGTTGAGCACGACCCCAAACAGCATTGCTTTTTGTCAAAACCCGAAACGCTAGATCTGAGCGATGTGGATGTGGTGCTTATGCGCCAAGACCCGCCATTTCATATGGGCTATATTACCGCTACGCATCTTTTAGAGCATGTGCACCCGAAAACCTTGGTGGTAAACGACCCTGCTGAAGTGCGTAATGCACCGGAGAAAATTTTTCTTACCCGCTTTGAAGGCCTAATGCCACCAACGCTTATTACCCGAAACCGTGAAGAGGTTGTGGCCTTTAGGAAAAAGCACAAAGATATTATTGTTAAGCCATTGTATGGCAATGGTGGTGCTGGTGTTTTCCACATTCAGGAAAATGACGAGAACCTGACATCTTTGTTAGAGATGTTTGAGGAGTTTTATCCAGAGCCATATATTGTGCAAAAATATTTGCCAGAAGTGCGTTTGGGCGACAAGCGTATTATTTTGGTTGATGGCGAGCCTGTGGGTGCGCTGAACCGTGTGCCAAGCGAGGGTGAGGCACGTTCAAACCTGCATGTTGGTGGTGAGGCTAAGCAATCTGAACTAACCGAGCGGGAAAAAGAAATTTGCGCCATCATTGGGCCAGAGTTAAAGCGCCGTGGCCTAATTTTTGTGGGTATTGATGTAATTGGCGACTATTTAACCGAGATAAATGTTACCTCACCAACAGGCATTCAGGAAATTTCACGTTTTGATGGCACCAACCTAGCTGCTTCAATTTGGGATGCCATAGAGCGAAGGTTAGAGAGTGCAAGCTAGAGAGCTTAGCTGGTGGACAGAGCTAACGTTCACCAAAGCTGTCTTGCAGGGTGTTGTACACAGGGCGCATCAAATAAGCCATCAGGGTTTTTTCACCAGTTTTAATGTCGGCAATTAGCGTCATGCCCGGGGCAATTTGGTTTGAACGTGGGTCGCCGCCAACATAGTTTTTGCTTAGCAACACCCGTCCTTTAAAAAATGGGTTACCCTCGGCATCTCTAAAGCTTGAAGCTGAAATGTGTAACAACGTGCCGTCAATGCCGCCAAACCTAGCATAGTTAAATGTTTCAATTTTCACCAAAACAGCTTCACCTGGTTCAATGTGGCCAATGTCCCTTGGTGAAATGCGTACCTCTGCCACCAGCTCTTGCTCGGTTGGTACAATTTCCATCAGCACTTCACCGGGGGCAATAACACCACCCGCAGGACGAATAACCAAACCCTTAACCCGCCCCGAAACTGGTGCTGAAATTGAGGTTCTGGCAACTCTGTCTTCTAACCTTGCCAGTTCAGCCTCAACCTGTGCTTGCTCGCTGGTTACCCTGCCCATTTCTATAAAAGCATCATTTCTAAGGCGTTCTTCCAGCTCTAAAATACGGCGGCTGGCTTCTCTAATGCCCGCTTCGGCACGAATAACCTGTGTGCGTACATCGGCTAACGAACCGCGCGCTTGGGTCAGGTCGCGTTGTGCTGATAAGTAAACAATTTTTGTGGTCAGGCCTTGGGCAATAAGTTGCTCGCGAATATTTACCTCTTCTTGCATTAAGGCAACCTCTTCAGCCAACATGCCTTCTGAAATTCCTAGCCGTTCAATTTCTTCTCTTTGCTCGCTAATTTGGGCGTTTATAACTGATATTTGTGCCTCACGAGTGGCAATTTGCGCCGCTAATATTTGCTGTTGGTCGCTAAGAAACTGGTTGTATCTGGAGGGAACCGTGCCAAACGAGGCGGGCCTGCCCAAGGCAAACGCTCGCAAACGCTCAACCTGAAGCTTAAGGGCGGTATTTCGTGCGCTTAAGCTGTCATATTCAGCCATTGGTGCGGTTTCATCCAAAAGAATTAGCGGTTGCCCCATTTCAACAAGGTCGCCTTCTTTCACCAAAATTTGACCAACAATACCACCCTCTAAATGCTGTACTGGCTGAACAAAGTTAATGGGTAAAATTTCCCCGGGCGCAACGGCGCGCTCGTCCAGTTTGGTAACCGATGCCCAAACCACAAATACCGCTATCATGGTGATAATTAAATTTATGGTTGCCCTTAGGTTTTTTGGCGGCTGGGTTTCTTCTAGTAAAACCGAGCGGGACAAATAATTGGCATATGGGTTGCTTTTACCGTCACCAACCTGTTCACCCAAAACAGATGTTAAAAAAGATTGTGGTCTGGGCTTGGCCCTTTTCCAACGATCTTTCCAGCTTTGTTTTTTAACGTTTAATGCCATCAGGTGCCACCCCCTGACAAGCGTTCTAGCACTTGGCTTGGTTTGCCATCAAGAATAAGCAAGCCGCCATTTAAAACAATAAGCCTGTCGGCAAGTTGCATGTGGCTGGGACGGTGAGTAACCATAATAATGGTGGACGAGCCTTTAATTTTTTTCAATGCCTTCATAAGGGCGGCATCACCACTGTCATCTAGCGACTGGGCGGGTTCGTCAAAAAGTATAACTGAGGCCTTTTTCAAATAAGCCCGAGCAATTGAAATTCTTTGTAGCAAGCCTGACGAAAATTGCCCTGTGGAGTTGTCACCAATACGGGTGTCAAAACCATCTGGCATTTCCATAATTTGGTCATAAACCCCCGACATGCGTGTGGCTTGTTTCAGGTCATTATCGGTGGCAACAGGGTTGGCTAGGCGCAGGTTTTGCGAAATGGTACCGTGGAACATGTCAAAGTCTTGCGGCACATAAGCAATGGCTTGGCGCAATTCAATAGGGTTAATTTGGCGAATGTCCATGCCATCAATGGTTACCTGACCCGCTTGCGGGGTGTGCATGCCCAATATTAGCCGTAAAATTGTAGATTTGCCCGCGCCATTTGCCCCTGTTATGGCAACCATTTCGCCGGGTTTAATGTCGTTATTTACCCCAAGAAGTGCTGGTTCTGCCGCAGGGTTATAACGAAAACTAACCCTCGACAAATTAATGGCCCCGCGGAACCTGCGCTTAATAACTGTTCGTGACTTGTCTTTATTTTCACCCTCAGCCTGCATTTTCATCAGGTTGTTAATTTGCTTGATGCTGATTTTTATTTGTTCAAATCTGGAAAGGGTTAAAAACAGGCTGTGCAGGGGTGCCAGCACCCGCCACACTAACGCCATTGTGGCAATTAACGCACCAACGGTCATTGAAAAATCAAGAACTTTCAACACCCCAAGGCCAATGGTGGCAAGGCCCGCAAACATCATTATAGCTTGTGCCAATGTTTGGAACAGAAATGTCACCTGACTGCTTTTAAAGTGTAAAAAACTACTCTCAGCACTTATTTCTTTGTAACGCTCTAACCACGTTTCTTCAGCACCTGCTTCTTTAATGGTGCGCATGTTGGTTACGGTTTCAACCAAAAAGCTGTGCCGTTCAGCGCGCACACGGCTGGCGTTGGAAACACTGCGTTTTAGTTTGGGCATTAATAATATAGAAATAATCCCGAAAATGACCACCATGGCAAGGGGAATAAGGGCAATAGTGCCCCCAAGTAAGGCAATTACCAATATAAAAATAAGGGTAAATGGCGCTTCTAGCATTACCTGTGTTAGGGGGCCGATAAACAGTTCACGAATGGCATCAAATTCTTTAACCCGCGCCACTTGGCTGCCGAGGGGTGCTGATTCTGTAAGCGATGCGGGCAGTGATATAATTTGCTTAAATGTGTTGGTGGCAACAATATGCTCAACCCGACCACCTAAAAATGCCACCATACGCGAGCGCACGGTTCGCAACGCCCCTTCGATTATGAAGGCAAGGGTAATACCCGCCATAAGATAGCCAAGAATATTTACCGAGCCAGTTGGAATAACCTGATCATAAACCGCCATAATAAAAAGAGGGATAAGCATGGCGATAAGGTTTAGGAAAAATGTCATTAGTGCCAGTTGCATAACCAAACCACGAAAGCGGCCAAACAGCTCTCGCATCCAGTTTTCTTTTCTGGCGCGCTCTTCCGCTTCTTTTTCAACATCCAGAGCCACCAAATATAAACTGCCCTGCAGGGAGCTTGCCTTAACCGTGCGTTCACGGCCAGTTACCCCATCAAATAGCCGAACGACCTGCCCCTCTTTTTTTAGAAGCACACAAGCACCACCACTATCCGCCACATAAAGACAAGGAATAAGACGGCTGTCGATTAAGGCAACATTATCCCGCAATAGTACGGTCTTGTAACCCAGCCGTGCCATTACATTTCTAAACTCAGCCAAATTTAAAGTGTTGGCAAAATGGGGTAGAGCCTCGGTTATTTCGCGCAATTCACTGCGCCACCCTATGGCATCTAACAACGGCATCAGGCAGGCGGCAAAGTCTGACTTTGCCTGAAACTCGCCCAGTTTACCGCCACGAAGGGCGTTGCCTAGCTCATCAAACGATGAAAATGTGGATGATGACGCATTAGCCATTACGCATCCCCCCCCTTATCATCAGTTGGCGGCGTGTCGCCAGCAGGGCGTGTGTCGCCAGCAGGGCGCGTGTCGCCAGCAGGGGCATTTGCCGCGGGTATGGGGCTTGATGGTGCAGGCTTTCTAGTGTCTACGAACGGAAGAAGCGCACCGCTTTTTAATTCATAACGACGATCAGCTATGGATAATAGTGACGGCCTGTAGGTAATAATAACAATGCCTGCTTTTGGTTTATAATATTGCATAATGCCACGAATACGGGCATCGCCAGGGCCATCCAATGCTGAATTGGCCTCATCAAACAATATAAACTTTGGGCTGCCCAACAACGCTCTGGCAATGGTAATTCGCTGTCCTACCCCGCTTGGAATGCTTGAATAGGTGCTTGTTCCTATCACTGTATCGAAGCCATCAGGGTAGCGCTGAAAAACCTTATCAAGGCCAAGACGCTCAGCTATTTCCAAGGCCTCATCATAAAATTCTTCACCACGGAACATGGTTATGTTTTCCAACACTGTGCCCTCTAAAAGAACAGGTGTTTGTGGTAAATAAGCTATCTGGTTTTGGAAATGCTTAATTTCGGTTCTGCGGGTATTGTGGTTGTTGTAAAAAACCGCCCCTTTGGTTGGCGTCATGCTTCCCATTATCAAGCGCATAAGCGAGGTTTTGCCACTACCGTTTCCACCCCGTATGCCGATAATTTCCCCAGGCTTTACATCTAGGTTAATCCCGCGCAAAACATATGGACTGTCTGGGCCATAACGATAATAAAGATTTCTAATTTTAATTTCTTCTAGGTTTTCGTTAAGCGGCACGATTTTGGTTTGGGTATCTTTATATTCTTGCAGCTCGTCCAAACCCACCTCGGCAATACGAATAGCCTGAAACCGTGCCCAAACCGCAAGGGCGCGCAAAACAGGCTGAACTGTGCGTCCAGAAAGCAGCATGCAAGCCGCCAGAGCACCCATGGATATGGCACCATTTACAACATATAAACTTCCCACCCCAACCACAGCAACCATGGTAATTTGGGCAAACGAGCCACCAACATTTTGTGCCATACCGCTTAAGTATGCGACCTTTAAACCACTGTCAGATGCTTGGGTCATAAGCCTTTCATAGCGCCGCTCTATCAGCTTTTCCATGGCATTGCTTTTAACCGTATGAATGCCAGTTAGAACCTCAATAACAAAACTGTAGCGACGGTCATCCCATTGCGAGCGTTCGGCTAGTGCTATTTTTAATTTTGCCCCAATTTTCAGGGCAACAGCACCAAAAATAACCAGCAATACAATGGGAATTAAGGCCAGAGTTCCTGCAATATAACCAAGCACACCAAGGAAAACTATAATGAACGGCAGGTCAACAATGACCAAGCTGGCTTGTGATGAATAAAAGTCTCTAACCATGTCAACACCCGCCATGCGGTCAAGGTGCTTACCCGCAGGGTCTTCTTCAAACTTGTCGGCATTTGCAGAAAGCAAATATTCCAGACTTTTGATGCCAACATGGTGTTCAAAATGCGCCCCTGCCCAACCCGCAATATATGCCCGCGCAGTTTTTAAAACCGCATCAAGAACCAAGGCTACTGTTACCCCTAACACTAGCAATAAAAGAGTGCCTAGTGCTTGGTTGGGCAAAATACGGTCATAAACCTGTAAAACTACAAGAGGGAAGGCCAAAAGCAAAAGGTTGATAAAAAAGGACGCAACAATAACATCAGCGCGCATTAAAGGCAGACCCTGATTAACAATCGCCATGGCGGCTTGCATGGCGGTTTCTTCCTCTAGCCCCCCTGCTTTTGATGTTTGCATTGGCTCAGCCAAGCCAAATCTCCCTATATATAGACATAATGGCGCAATTCACCACTATATCTACTTATCACAGACAGAAGCAGAGTTTTAGTTTTTTTCTTTAAAAAACGCAAAAAAATAGACAATATTTAACGTTTATAGCAATAGGTTATGCCCTGAGACGTTTCGTCGCAGTTTAATTTGAGAATTTATGGCTTATAACTAATAATAGAGTTAAAGGTAATTTTATAAAAACCCTCTGTTTGGTTTATTAATGTGTTTTTGTTGAATAAGTTACGGCGATATAATTCCAAACATAACTCTTTGTATTTACTGTATTTTTTGTAAGTAGCAGACAAATAAAAATAAACAAGAAATAAAAGGCTTAAGCTATGGCTGATGATGATCAAGGAATTGAACTAGATAACGCCTCTGTTGAAGGTGATGCAGAAGGTGCTGTCGTTGGTAGTGTTTCCGTTGGTGGTGATGGTGCCGAGGGCGGCACAGTTACAGTATCTGATGACCGGTTTGAGGTTGTTGATGGTCAGCTTAAGCTAAAAGAGGGTGTTTCTTTAGACGAAGATGAGGGTGAAGAGGTTCCCGTTACCGTGACGGTTACTGATAGCGATGGCAATGAGATTGCTGAAAGTTTTGGTATTGAGGTTCAGGGCAAGTCAGAGGGCGACGATGAAGGCGGTCTTAATGCTGGGCAAGAACAAGACGACACCGCTACAGAAGGCGCAAGCGGCGATAATACCACAGGCTCAAGACAAGATAATAATGATGGTGCTGGCGGCGGCCAAGAGGCTGACGATGCTGGTGGTGTTGGTGTGGAGTTGGACAATACTGTTGTTGAAGGCCAGTCCGAGGGGGCTATTGTTGGCTCTGTTACCATAGACAGCCAAGAGAGCTCTGGTGAAAATGTTGAGGTTTCTGACGAGCGTTTTGAGGTTGTTGATGGTCAGCTAAAACTTAAAGACGGTGTTTCATTAGACCAAGATGACAGCGACAAAGTTTCTGTAGATGTAACCGTTACCAGCGAAGAGGGCGATGTTTTAACTGAAACCTTCCATATTGAGGTTCGTAACAACCTTGAGGACGAAGAAGAAGAGGAAGAAGAAGACGAAGATGGTGAGGTAGAGTTTGAGGATGAC
>DAOWAS010000137.1 GCA_030634465.1 Alphaproteobacteria bacterium
AACACATCTTTGACGCATTTGTTCAAGTTAACCTCATCAAATAGCGCCTCAAGTGTGCCTAAAAAGTTTTCAGCCGCCGCTTTATCATTAGCAGCACTTAGGCCAAGTACACGTTGGTTTAGCTTAGCCAAACATGCTGGATCTTTTGCGATGGTGTGGCGCAAAACTGGCAGTGTGGCAATGCTAACGCCTAGACCGTGTGGAATGTGGGTTAGGCCGCCTAACGGCTCTGCAATGGAGTGGGCAGTGGTGGTGCCACGGTGCGAAATAGCCATGCCTGCCAAACAGCTAGCCCATGAAACCTTCATGCGGGCCTTCACATTATCTGGCTCGCGGTAAGCAATAGGCAGCCACTTAAACAGTTTTTTCATGGCAGATGTGCCAAATGTTTCCGCTGCAGGGGCATTTTTAGAAATATTTATGCTAGCTTCTAACGCATGGGCAAAAGCGTCTAACCCAGTACTGGCGGTAAGTGCAGGCGGCAGGCTTGTTATTAATTCAGGGTCTAAAATAGCCACTTTGGGAAAAATAGCAGGTTCCTGAATAGTGCCTTTTTGGTGGGTGTCCTCTTTGGTCAGCACTGCATAAGGCGTAACTTCTGAGCCCGTGCCTGATGTGGTGGCAACACTAATAACAGGAATAAGTGGTGCTGTTAGGGGCAGTGCAGGGCGGTTCGACAGGTTAGCATACAGCCAAATATCTTCACTGTGTGTCAGGGCAATTGAAAGCGCTTTTGCCACGTCAATGGCACTACCGCCACCAAGGCCAATTATTACATCATAGCTGTTACCACGCAGGCGATTTGCTAGCGCATTTATAAAATCAATTGTTGGTTCAGCATCCTCTAATTCTTCAATGCTAAGGTTAAAATCACCACCCTTAAGTTGGTTAATAGCAGGTGCTGTAATTGCATCTAAACCTTGCGGAATTATCAATAAAACATCTTTACCAAACTCTTTGGCCTGATCGCCAAGAATACTAATTTGGCCACTGCCTGCAAAAACTTTAGTTGGTAAATAATAGCCGAACTCGTCACTCATATCGCTTTATCCATTGCTTTAAGAAAATTAATTAACTATTTGAAATTAAAAGTATATTCCGCCATTCACATTTATTGTCTGCGCGGTTATATAACTTGCTTTATCGGACACCAAAAACACCACGGCATCAGCAACTTCGCTGGTTTCGCCCATGCGACCTAATAGTATTTTTTCTTCCACACCTAGCCCTGCGGCGGCGGCGGCCATTTCAGATTTTATAAGCCCCGGGCTAACAGTATTTACCCTGATGCTACGCTTGGCACAAAAAATTGCTAGGTTCTGTGTCAGCACATTTAGCCCCGCTTTTGACACCGCATAATGGGTTGTTCTGGGCCCGCCATATTGTCCTGAAACTGATGAGATATTTACAATTGCGCCACCGTCTTTAATGTTAGGTAGCAGTACTTGCGACACCATAAATGGGCCTTTTAAATTGGTGTTTAAAACGTCGTCCCAATCTTTATCGCTAATTTTGTCAAAATCTTCAGGGCGGTTAATGCCCGCGTTATTTACCAAAATATCTATTTCGCCAAACTTTGTTTTAATTTCAGCGGTGGCTTGTTTAATTGAAGCCCTATCGCCAACATCAATTTGCAAGGGGTGTGACTTACCTTTGGGGTCGCTGTCTGCCACGGCCTTTGCCGCGTCAGCATTGTTTTGATAGCCCACAATCACACTAGCACCTGCGGCGATTAGCCCTTCAGCTATGGCTTTGCCAATGTTGCGGCTAGCGCCTGTGACCAGTGCGGTTTTACCTTCAAGAAGCATCACTGCTCTCCTTATTGCTCAAAAGGCCGTTGCACGCTTTAACAATGTCATTTACGCCAATACCCATATGGTCGGGCAGGTCGGTGTGTTCACCGCTTTTGCCAAATGTGTCGTTAACACCAACAAATTTCATGGGAACGGGGCAGTTTTCCACTACAAACTCTGCCACTGCACTGCCCATGCCGCCCATAATATTATGATCTTCCGCGGTTACAATCAGGCCAGTGTCTTTTGCGGCGGCTAAAATTTCAGCACCATCAAGTGGTTTAATGGTTGATAGGTTTACCACACGGGCTTCAATGCCTTTGTCCGCCATTTCTTCTGCGGCTTTTAGGGCGCGGCTAACCATAACCCCTGTGGCGATAATGGTAATGTCCTTGCCTTCACGCACACGCTTTGCCTTGCCAATTTCAAATGGCTCGTCAGCGGCGGTAACAACAGGTGTGTTACTGCGGCCAATGCGCATGTAAAGTGGGCCTTTGTGGTCTAACACCGCCAAAAATGCCTGCATAAACTCGTTGGCATCAGCGGGTGATATAACCGTAACATCAGGAATGGCACGCATGGTGGCAAGGTCTTCTAGTGCCTGTGCTGTGGGGCCGTCGGGGCCAACGTCCAAACCGTGATGCGAACAACATAATTTTACATTGCGCCCAGCAAAGGCAACCGCAGTGCGAAACTGTTCGTGCGCCCGCATGGTGCCAAATGCCGCGAATGTAGATACAATGGGTGTAATGCCAGTTTCGGCAAAACCCGCGGCGGCGGCCATCATGTTTTGTTCGGCAATGCCAAACTGCACAACACGTTCTGGCATAGCGGCAACAAATGGTTTTGCCCCTGTGCCACCGGCAACGTCAGCGTCAAACAATACAAAATCATCACGCAACCCTGCGGCATGAATTAAAACCCTGCCAAAGGCATCACGAACTGAGATGTCGTCACCCACGTTCCAATATTCTAAACTGTTCATTATTGTTTTCCTTACAGCTCGGCTAAAGCGTCGTTTAACTGCTCATCTGTCATGGTTACACTGCCATGCCAAAACTGAATATTTTCCATGAAGCTAACACCCTTGCCTTTGACCGTGTTGGCTAGAACGAAAGTTGGCTTGCCCTTGGTGGTTTTAGCTGTTTTTAAGGCAGTTCGAATGGCATCTTCATCATGACCGTCAATTTCAATAAAATTCCAGCCAAATGATTTAATTTTTTCGTCCATAGGGTGCATGTTCATTTGGTTTTCAACAAAATCATCACCCTGCAGCAAGTTGGCATCATAAATTGCCACTAAATTATCCAAATCATGGTGGGCGGCGCACATTAGGGCTTCCCATGTGTTGCCCTCTTGCATGTCGCCATCGCCCAACAATACATAGGTGCGAAAATCTTTATTCTGGTGCTTTGCCCCCATGGCATAGCCCATGCCCTGTGACAGTCCCATGCCAAGCGAGCCTGAGGCGGCATCAATGCCCGGTGTACGCACATCGGGGTGGCCTTCTAAATAGCTTTCAATTTTACGCAAACCCAAGCAGTCGCTTTCAGGGAAATATCCCTTTAGCGCCAGTGCGGCATAAAGTGCGGGGCAGGCGTGGCCTTTGGATAGAATAAAGCGGTCACGGTCAGCCCAGCGTGGTTCGTCTGGGCGCAAATTCATTTCTTCAAAATATAAAATTGCCAGCATTTCAGCGATTGAAAACGAGCCACCAGGGTGACCCGAGCGTGCGGCATGAATAGATTTTAAGGATAGTTTCCTTATATCATTTGCTAAACTGTTGGTATCCATAAGGTTTAGTTCTTCCATATGAGTTATTTTGAAGCTAATTCAATTAATATTTTTACCTTTATATTCGCTAAAGGTTAAGCAAAATCTATGCCTTTTATCATTTTTAGCAAGTTTTCGCTTATAAGGCTTGAATGTTTGGTGATAATCGGAAACTCTACAGCAAAATTAAGGGCTTAAAGATTAGTAAAGCATTGTGGTTTAATGTTCTCACATGTTTGAATTGTAGGAGGGTGATTTGGTAAAAACAGTAATCATACAGGCAAGCTCAACAGCGTGGTCGGGCGGACAGGACCTGTGCATGAACGAAATAAATGGCCGCCGTGTTGTTTACCGCACTGTGGAAAGTTTTTTAATCGCTGACCCCAATGTTCGTGTGGTTGTTGCCGCACCTGAGTTTGACAAAAATGGTCGTTTGGACACGGCTTTAAAAGACCTGATGGGCGAGCGGCTCAGCATTTATTACGGTCAAGATGCCAGCCCATTAATGCGTATGGTTGCCATAACCGCTGACATGAGCGCTGATGATTATATTATTCGTGCTGATGGTTTGCACTTCCCTGTTGATGTGACCGAAGCCCTTGATATGCTTGATAAAGCCAAGGATAAAAAGCTGGATTGCATGAAATTTCCAGACGACTTTCCCATTCAATTTAGTGCCGATATTTACCGCGTTGGTGCCTTGCGTAAATATGCTGATATGGATATTGAGCCAGCGTTTCATGTGCATCCGAAATACGGCATGTTTGCTGATAGTGATAATTTTAATTGCAGCTTTACTATGGCTCC